>NZ_JBFULC010000107.1:0-7171 GCF_056400525.1 Stenotrophomonas sp. P5_A9 | reverse complement strand
GAGGTTGGTGGAAGAGCAGGCTGCTGGTAGCCCGTTCCATGAGCTATTGCGTTCCAGCGAGTTTCGCGAGGCTGCAGAATAGGTGCCGGGCCTGAGGCTCAAACTATCCAAGCTATTTCGTCGATTAGAGATGGCTAATCCATCCTCAATGACTAAGGGTCCTTGATCTACCTTGGAGTTTGATTCTGTTTCGACTGGTTAGATACGGACGCCCAGGGCATCGAGAGTTGGCGTGGTCATGGTCCCCGTGACCGTGATGCCGTAGGTCAGCTGGAACATGCGAAGCGCGGACTGGGTCTGGGGCGATAGGGTTCCATCAATAGCCCCTGGGTCGTAGCCCTTTGAATACAGCGCGGCTTGGACTCTCATGATGAGCAGCTTCAGCTGATCTGCATCTCGTCGTTCGCCGTCGGGCGCGGCCAGGGTGCTCGGTTGAAGCGTCTGGGCCTTGTGCATGCCGCCGCTGGTCGCGGACGGTATCGACTGCGAGCTTTGGTGCGTAACCGGGGAGCCACTCGAGGGCGCGCCCGACCGAGTCCGAGACGCTGGAGCTGTGTAAGTCGAGGGCGGCGGAGTGTAGGTGGATGGTGGTGGGGTATAGGTCGCCGGCGGCGTGTAAGACCTATACGAGCTTCCAGAGCCTGAGGAGTGCGACCGATGGGAGCTATGGGATCGATGCGAACTGTGGCTGCGATGACCGGCATACAGGTTGTGCCGGCCCGCGTTGAGCGAGGTGCTGAGCACGGTCGCATACTTGCTGTCCATATGCGCCAAGGTCGACAGGTCTGACGGGCCTTTGGGCGGCTCCGTTGCAAGGGCGCCGAGGGTGGCTCCCACAATCATGAGTGCGTTCGACATCGGTCAGGCGTCCAGAATGGGGGCTACAGCGCGGCTCGTCCAAGCCGGCGTCACCCAAGAGAAGAACCCGCCGCAACGCTCTTTGACGCTGCAAGTGCTGCAGGCGGACAGGTAGTCGTTCTTCCAGGTCGAAATGCTCTTGGCGGCGTGGCCCCAGAGGCTTCGCTCTATGGTGCAGAGCGGTAGGTTGTAGAGCGACACCGGGATGCCGGCCATATCCAGGATGTCGACGGCGTCCCTAAGTATTTCGGAATAGTCTGCAGGGTCGGCCCATAGATCGCGCTGGTGCGCCTTCGCGAACCCCACGGGCTCAATGCCCATGAGGGCCACGTGCTCCACGAAAGGCAGGTTCCGCCAAATGAAGCGAGCCAGCTGGGCCAGACGCTCAAACGTAGGCCGAACCAGCACCACGCGTATCTCCACGCGTTGCCGGGCGGCCTGGAGGGCGTAGAGGCCCCTCAACGTCTCTGCAAACGCCCCCTCACTTTGGACTACGTAATCGTGCAGTCCGTAGTGGTCACCGTACAGCGGGACCCCCCAGCTGAGGTTTGGATGCAGCCCATCGAACTTGGCGTGGAGCAAAGGGTCGCGAAGGCGCCCGTTTGAGAGAATGTGGACGTGGGTATCCGGAAGGGTCTCGGAACACCTCTTAACGACTTCGACCAAGCCATCTCCAAGGAGGGTGGGCTCGCCCCCGCTGATGGCCAACGACGGTTCGTCAGGGTCCACCAGCTCAACAAGGTCCAGCAACTGTCTAACTCGCCAGCCGTCCTCCACCTCACGGGGCGGCTGGGAGCACATCAGGCAGTAGCTGTTGCACCGCTCGGTGGCAAAGAGGACGTTGCCGTTGTCGCCGCGGCGGTATCGGACAGCAACCCGTTGCCGAATCGGATCCAGCTCTATGACGTCACCACTTTTGGTAATGCGCAAGTCGCCCTCGAGACTCACCCAGGGAACCGTGGCCGGCCACCCGTGGCCATCCGGTGGAAGCAGGGCGCCCCAAGGGAGGCCGAGCAGTTCCGTGGAGACGGCCAAGTCAGCTGTCGCCCGCAGATCGAGCGCCAGCCTTGAGGGCGGCAGACTTGAAGTTGAAAAATCCCTCAAGTCCACAACCTTCAGAAGTGGGGAGCCGGGTGACATTGGAACCCGCGCTTTCGTATCAAGCGGCTGCATCCTGCGCCTCCTCCATTTCGCCCTTGKGTGTCGCCCATGCCTCCATCAGTCGTTTCGTGTCCCGATCCGCCTTCTCGTAGCGCTCCAGAAGGAAGTCGAGCAGACCCATGTTCCTTTTACAGAAATCACTGGTGGGTCGATGACCCATCGGATCGCCCTGACGGGCGTAATGCTCGATCGGATCGGCGCCGCATAGGGGAACGTRGGCGCAGTCGGAGCACGTTGGCAGTGCCTCGGCGACGCCGGAATCGAGCAGGGTCGTCATTGCCGGCGAGGACAGCCAGGTGCTGACGGGTTGGGATACGTTGCCGATACAGAACGTGCGATCGCCCATGGCCGCAAGCATCCGAGCTTCGTCCGACGGGTAAACGCAGCCGTCGTAGTCGTAGATGATGGCACCCAGGCCGGCGCCCGACGGGGACCTCAGGTCCACGTAGCCATGGCCGAACGGCGAGAGCAATTGTGAGAGCAGCAGAGAGGCGTAAGTCTCATCGATGGGATAGCCCCCTCGGTTGACCGCCATGAGGTGCTCGAATGCCCGCTTGTAGAAGACAAAATAGTCTTCGGTTGTGTAGCCGGTTCTCGGGGCACTTTTAGTCGCAAAGCCATAGGGGCTCAGAGGCCTGAGCGAGATGGAGTGCAGGCCGAGCTTCCGATACTCATCGATGATGGCTTCGGGAACCTCCAGGCTCCGCTTGGTCAGGGTCGTAAGGGCCGACACCGCGTCCTCGCCGAGCCGACGCCGACCTAGATCGATCCCTTGGATGGTCCTCGCGTAGCTGTCGCGGCCTGGTCTGGGCCTGTTGGCGTTGTGGAGCCACTCCGGGCCATCCAAAGACGTAGAGAGCTTGAATCGGTGCTCCTCTAAGAAATCCAGCTGGGCTTCGTTCAAGTCGTGGAGCGTGGACGCCAGAACGAAACGCAGGCTCCGGTTCTCAAACCGATTGCGCTCGACGATGAGCAACGTAATGGCCTTCACCTGCTCGAAGTTGAGCAGAGGCTCGCCCCCTTGGAACTCAATGGTCAGCTCCTGGCTTGGCCACTCGAATAGCCGCTCTACGGCATGGCGAGCATGTGTTCCCGCCATGTCGAACTCGGTTGCGGTCGTCTGTTGGCGGGACACCTGGCAATAGCTGCAGGTGTGGTGGCAGCGCAAGGACACCACAAAGATGTGCAGGGCAGGTCCGCCCACCAAGTAGGACTTTCGGCTTCGGTATTGGCTGAGCAACGGGGCCAGCGAGCTTCGGCTTGTATCCGCAACGGCAAGGTGCCGGGCCTGCAAGTCTGCGAGCAACGGCGACTGGGCCGGAAGCTCATGGGAAACGAAGCGCTGCAGGTCCTCCATGCCCATGAGCAGCCAATCGCCCGCCATTGAGGAGACGAACGCCTTCTGAGGGTCCCACGGGAGCCGCCTGAAACGCATCGGCAGCAGTTGATAGCCCGGTGAAGGACTGAAGGCATCCTTTGGCCTGAATCTCACGGCACCACCGCGCCGGACGGCATCGCCTGGGTCAGTGCGGCGCGAACCAGCTCTTGCTGGAGGCCTTGAGTCTCAACACGCACCAGGGCGCGCAGGCGCTCATCCAGAAGGTCGTTGAAGAATTGTGCGCGCAATTCTTCCGCCGACACCGGACATTGCCGCGGCTGCAGAGCAACCACCAAGTCATTGCCTCGGACAAAAATCTCTACGGCGCAGCTTGCGGTATGGCGGTGGGCGGCCCTAGTGACCACCTCGTCGCTATACAAACTGCGATCAATAACAAACTCCGAGCGTTCCATTGCCCATCCCCCTGTGGATCGCGTAACTCTGCACCTGGGGTGGATGTTTGACAAGCGCCCAATGCGGGACGGGTAAATGAATGCGCGCCGAGGCGCGGTTAAGGTGGCGCTGGCTCGGCCGGCGAATATGAAAGACAACGTGTAGCCCTGAGTGAGAGCTCGTTTAGGTCACTTGCTTCGCCGCCGGTTCGAGCGCAGCTTATGGCCGTCACCAGCCGGTGACTGACCTGGAGAGAGGAATATGGCCAAGAACGAGAAAACCAGTCCGAAGGCAGCGACCGCAGCCAGCAAAGTCTTGAAGAGCGGCAGCACAGGCAAGAACTCCAAGACCGCCGCTGGCTCGGCTCTCAGTCAGGCCCCGGACAAGGGCAAGAAGAAGTAGCCACTAGGCTGGCCGTCCATCCTGGGCGGCCAGCACCTGGATCAGATCGAACGCTTCAATGTAGAGCAGCGGAGTCCTGCAGCTTCGCCTTGCCGACGACGCAAGCATCCTTTCGGATCTCGTCATCTGTGCGGCTCTGCTGGTGGATCAAAAGCGCGCCTAACAGTTCTGCGTCATCCAGTGTTTCCGCTGCAGCCAAGTAAACCAGCGCTGCGACACGCCGGCGGCGGCGTGCTTCTTCCTGACGCTGTGCTTGCTTGGCTTTGCTCGCTTGACGTTGTGATGCCAACAGCTCGCGCGCCTGAAGCTGGGCGAGCCGCTCGGTGGCCCTCTGGATGCGCTCATGGTAGTGATTGGTTGCGGTCATGGTGAATTCCTTCATGAGGTTGAAACCAGTCAACCAAAGAAGTTGGTGCCGTCAAGATCGCTCGCATCTGAAAATGTACGAACGTGCAACGCTCAATGAGCGCTCAAAAAAACATGCTTAAAAGAACAATGCAAGAGCGCACTTAGGTGTAACTCCGTTACACGTGCGCAAAGGGCTTCGCCCCTTGGACCCCAAGCGGATTCCCGCTTGCGAAGAGAAAAAACAAAAGCATAAAGACTCCGACCAATCACGGAGATCTCAATGGCTATCTACCACACCAGCGTCAAAACCTTCAGCCGTGCGCGAGGCCAGTCCGCCGTCGCAGCGGCCGCCTATCGCGGCGGCCTGCGCCTTAAGGACTTTCAGACAGGACAAGTGCACGACTATCGGCGCCGCGGTGGCGTCGTCGCAAGCAGCTGCCTGGGCCCTCCAGGAGCGCCGCCATGGGCCCTAATTCCAGGCGAACTCTGGCCCGCGGTCGAAGCGGCCGAGCGTCGCAAAGACGCAACGATTGCACGCGAATTCGAAGTGTCGCTGCCACACGAGCTCGATGCCGAACAGCGCAGTGAACTTGCTTGGGCGATTGCTGATGTGTTGGTAGCCCGCTATGAGTTCGTCGTCCAAGCAAGCATCCATTCGCCGCCAACCACTGACGGTGTGAACCACCACGTCCACATCCTGGCAAGCACACGACGGATCACCGGAGAGAGGTTTGGAGACAAGACCACAGAGCTGGATGGTGGGCCGACGGGGCGTATCGAGGTGGAGTGGGTTCGCGAGGCCGTGGCGTCCACGATCAACTCGCATCTGGAGGCGGCCGGCATCCGTTCCCGCGTGGACCATCGCAGCTTGGAGGAGCAGGCCCAGACAGCATTGTTGGACGGTGATCCGATACGGGCAACGCTGCTATCTAGGGAACCTACTCGTCATCAAGGAAAGGTCGCGACGGCGCTTGCCAGGAGAGGTCAGGCCACCCACGTTGAAGAGACCAATCTGTCGATTCAGCAGGAAAACGACCAAGAGTTCGAATCGCTGATCCACGACGCTGTGGCAGAGGGTCGGGCCATTGGACTTCCTCCCACGCACGATCACCGGGCAGCCCTCGCTGAGCGAGCCAAGCAGAAGTCTGCCGCGCCGTTCCTCGCGGTCGGCGATCTCAGGATTGAGGGAGTGATGGGCATTCGCCTACCTCCCATTGAGAACGGTGTCTTGGGGCCAGAGCGCCCCCCGAGGCAGTGGAACTGCCTCGAGTGGATTGATGTTGCACTGAGAGACCTGTGGGAGATTACCCAAGCCCGCGCTGATTTGGCTTTGGGCGTTGTTCGGGAGTGGCTTGCAGGTGTGCGCCGTCACGTGGTCCGCTTTGGTGACACCGCCCAGGCACGCCCCTTGGTCGCACCTGTTGCGGTCAAGATCCGCACGCTCAAGCAGGCGTTGCTGAGAAGGGGGCGGAGGGAGGGCGCGGTCCGGCGAGCAGACCGGCTTCACCACATGGCGCAGCAGCAGTGGGAGAGCTTCAACGCGGACCACCCACGAGAAGGGAGCCAGTGGTCGCCCAAGGAATGGGCCAAACGCCGAGAGAGGCGTCTGGCTGTGCTCGAGATGCGGTCCATCGAGTTGGCTAAGGCCCAAGAGATGGCGACTCAGCCGGCGCTGGACGCCGCCGAAAGAGACATCCTTCAACAAGCGTCGGAGTTGGCTCAGTCTTGCGGTGAGTTGCCCGTATTCGTGTCGCCATCGGTGCGCCGGGGCCCGCTGGTGCCTCGGCCTGGTCCGACATCGCGTCCGTCGGCGCCGCCGAGTCCATAAAGCGAGAGGCCCCGCAGTTGCGGGGCCTCTTCTTACTCAGTGCAGACCAGGTCGTCTGCCGAGCTTTGGCTTCGGACCGGGCATCGGCGTGTTGATCCTGCTGCTCCGCCATTGCTCCATTGATTCCGGCATTTCCGGTGGTGGGAGTGAGCGGTCAACGGGCATTCTCAGCGATGTGCCGGCTGCGGGCGGGGGAGTAAAGCCCCCTGGGGGCGTAGTCGGCCCCCACTGCCTAATCAGTTCGGCGGCGACATCCAAAGCATGCCGAACATCTACGTCCCGATCGTCGATGTCCCGACTCGACGTCTGAACCATGAGGGCGCTGAGCAATTGGCTGGCGATGTGGAGCTGTGTGTCGTGGTGCATAGAGCCTTCCTTTTCGTTAGTGGACGGCCCCATCCAAGCACCCATACCCATAGTCGCCAAATGAGAAATGAGAGGAATTTCACATATCTGAACTTCCAATTCGACCTTAGATCTCGCCCTTAGATGTATCTCCGCACCCGCAGCCATCGGGGCGCCTTGGGTCACGAGATCGTTGGCCAACGGTGCCGACACCGGGAGGCTTGGCCACCTGCAGGGCGGTACCAACCGTACTCAAGACTGGCTATGATCGAGGAAACATCCCAAGGAAACCTGCCGAAGAAGCTTTCCGCAACGGATAGAATCGGTTAGATCGGTGGTGATCCGATCCCACTCTCTCCGCCAATCAAGCATAAGTCATTGATTCTAAATGCGAATTTTTGATACGTCCTGATTGGTAGGCAGAAAGCATGCAGAGGCGACAATCGCATGCGCATCCC
>NZ_JBFULC010000106.1:0-7365 GCF_056400525.1 Stenotrophomonas sp. P5_A9 | reverse complement strand
GCCAACGCGGACAAGGGCGGCGACTGAGAAACGCGGCCCAAGGTAGCGCCGGCCGCTGGCCGGCTCCCCAGACCGCCCGAACACCCCGGTAGTGCCGGCCGCTGGCCGGCTCCCGACACTGCCCGAAAACCCCGGTAGTGCCGGCCGCTGGCCGGCTCCTCGCAATGCCCGAAGATTCCCAGGAGCCGGCCAGCGGCCGGCACTACCGGGGTTTTCGGGCAGTGTCGGGAGCCGGCCAGCRGCCGGCACYACCGGGGTGTTCGGGCGGTCTGGGGAGCCGGCCAGCGGCCGGCGCTACCTTGGGCCGCGTTTCTCAGTCGCCGCCCTTGTCCGCGTTGGCCGCGCAGGCGAAGTTCTTGCGCTTGGCCTGCAGTCGGCCGTTCATGCGGTCGGTCACGGGCAGGGCGTTGCCGTTCAAGCGCCAGTCGTAGATCACGCTGAAGGCCAGGATGCGCGCGACGTACTCGCGGGTTTCCTTATAGCTGATGGTCTCGATCCAGATGTCCGGATCGAAGCCCGGGCGCTGGGTCTGCCAGCGTGCGGTCGGGGTCGGGCCGGCGTTGTAGGCGGCGATGGTGATGTAGGGCAGGCCTTCGTACTTGTTCATCAGCTGGCGCAGGTAGGCGGTGCCGATGGCGATGTTGGTGTCCGGGTCGTACAGGCTGGCCGCGCCGCCGTAGTTGGCCAGGCCGATCGACTTGGCCACGCTGGCGCCGGTGGCCGGCAGCACCTGCATCAGGCCCATGGCGTTGGCCGGCGAGCGCGCCTTCGGATTGAAGATGCTCTCGGCGCGGATCTCGGCCGCCACCCAGGCCGGGTCGATTGCATTGCGTGCCGATTCGCGGCGGATCGCATCATCGTGGTGCAGCGGGAAGCGCAGCGAATACAGGCGTTGCTCGTCCGGGGTCTTGCCGAGCGAGAACACCGCGCGGTCGAACCAACCGTTGTCGCGCGCCACTTCCACCGCGATGCGGCGCTGGGTGGTGTCGTAGCGGCTCAACGCGTCGTTCCATTCGGCCACGGCCCAGCCGGCGCGCTCGATCTTGAACAGCTCCATCGCGCGGATGATCGCTGGATCGCGCGCGACCGCTGCCTGCGCCTGCGCGCTGTCATTGGGTTCCCACGGGCACAGCGTGTAGGTGGACTGGCCGAGCTGGTCGGCAGCGAGGAAGCCGTGGAAAGTCGCCGCGCGGGCCGCGTCGCGATACAGCGGCTGGGCCTCGCCGCGCTTGCCAGTCTTCTCCAGCATGCGCGCCTCGAAATAGCGCCAGCGCGAATCGCTGCGCTGGGCCGGGCCCATCTTGCGGATCGCCGCCAGCGCCTGCGGCCAGTCGCCGCGCGACATGGCCTCGCGCGCGCGCCACTCGTGCAGGCGCTCGTCATAGGCCGAATCGGGCACGGCATTCAGGCGTCGCGCCGATTCGGGACCATACGAGGCCACCGTCCACAGCGCGACCTGGTACAGCACCTGGGCCTGCTGGCCGGCACTGAGCTGCAGCGCACTGGCGTACTGCGGCAGTTGCTGCTCGGTGGCGCCCGGGTCGGCCTTGGCCAGCTTGGCCAGGCCATCGGTGGCGATGCGCCGGCTGCGTTCGTTGCGCGGCCAGTTCAGCGCGCTGGCGTTGGGCTTGTCGACGAAGGCGGCATAGGTGTTGGCCAAGGCCAGGTCGGCGGCGGGCAGGCCGCGCGCGGCACTGCGCATCACCGCCGGTTGCTGTTCGTCTGCGGCTGCGTCGATCCGCGCCCAGCGCAGTTCGGCGCTCAGGCCGCCCTTGGCATCGAGTACCGCGAACACCGCATCGCAGGCATCGGGCAGCGACTTGCCGGTGCTGCGCCAGATCGCCTGGGCCTCGCTGGTCCACTGCGCATCGGCCTTGCCGGTGGCCTGGCGTGCGTTGAGCTGGGCGCAACGCAGGCCGACGTTGTCGGTCGGGACCCAGTTGGCCAGCAGGGTCGGCCAATCCTGGCGGCGCGCCACCGCCGGCAGCCACACGCTGCGGAAGCTGCTGGCCACGGCCTGGCCGCTGTAGCGCTTGAGGAAGTCCTGCGCCTGCGCGGTGCTGACGGTGTCGATGTTGCGGCGCAGGTTGGCGTACTCCAGCCAGCCGTACAGCGGATGCTTGCTCAATGCCGATGCCTGGGCAGGATCGAACTGGCCGCGCTCGGCATTGTCGATGGCGGCCTTGACCTGCGCGCGTTGCGCGTCGAGGTTCTGGGCGTCGGCCACCGGGCTGACGCCGGAACAGGCCAGCAGGACGGAGGCGCTGAGGAAATACAGGGGAAGTCGAGTCATGGCCGAGAGCATAACGGCGCACGGTGAAGGGCGGTGAGGGCAAGCCGACTCGATCATGAACGAGGGCCGCACAGGGCCATGAAGACCGGCCGCGCCCGGCGTAGTGTCGGCCATGGGGCAGCCCGCTCCTGGGAGAGACAGAGCATGGCATTCCGCGCAGCCGCTACGTCTGGACCACTGGCCGAGATCAACGTCACCCCGTTGGTCGATGTAATGCTGGTGTTGTTGATCATCTTCATCGTGACCGCCCCGATGGTGTCCTTGCCCATTCCGGTCAACTTGCCGCAACGCACCACCAGCGTGGTGCCGCCCACCGAGCCACCGGCGCCGATCGAGCTGCGCGTGGATGCGTCCAACCAGGTCACCTGGAACGGGCAGGGGGTGCCGGTCGCCTCCCTGCAGGCACGCATGCAGGACCAGGCACAGGCACACGCCGGCAACCTGCCGGAGCTGCGTATCGCCACCGACCCTGACGCCGAGTATGAGGTGATGGCCAAGGTGCTGGCGGCTGCCAGCAACGCGCACCTGGAGCGCATCGCCTTCGTGCGTCCCTGACCACGGTCGTGGCCTGTCCGTGCGGACGGGCCACGCTTTCATGGCACGACGGGCAATCCAGCTTGGTGCAGGATGCAGCGGATGGTTTTTCCAGGTAACAGGCCCGGCGGCCCCATCGCCATGCCCAACCTCACGCCGTTGGTGGATGTGATGTTGGAGGTGCTGGTGGTGGTCGTGGCCACGTTCCCGATGCTGCAGCGGCCGTTGGTCCTCCCATTGCCACAGGCCACATGGTGCGGTCCGGAGGCGTATGCACCGCGTCCGCTCCCGATCGAACTGTCGCTGGACGCGGCCAATCACCTGCGCTGGAACGGCGTCCCGCTGCCGTTGGGCGCAGTGGCAGCGCAACTGCAGGTCTTTTCTACCCTGCCGGCGCAGCAGCGCCCGACCGTGCGGCTGCGCACCACCGGTGACACCGACTACCAGGCCCTGTCCGAGGTGATGGTTGCCGTGGACAACGCCGGGCTGATGTCGGGCCTGGGGATCGACGCGGACGACTGAGTGGCGTGCACGCGCGCTGATGCGTGTTGCGTCCGTTCCAGACCATGCCTCGTTGCGGGGTACGTCGCGACGACGGCCTCCCGAAAAGCCTTGCAGGGCGGGCTTGTTGCCTGTTCGGATTTGTCGCATCCGCGTGAAATAGTGTCGTCCATCACGTCGGCCCGTTTACCGTTTGTTTACAAAGGAGACGTTGCCGCCATGCAGGGGGGTGCGGCAGCCCAGACCAACATTCCTTTGTGGAGAGAGCGAATGAACGACCTGCACTACCGCCCCTTGGCGGTCGCTGTATCGCTGTGTCTGTTGTTGGCCGTGCCCGCGCTGGCCGGCGCGCAGGAAACGCCCCGAACCACCACCGAGCTGGACCGCGTCGAGGTGACCGGCAGCCGCATCAAGCGCGCCGAAGTGGAAGGCCAGGTACCGATCCAGACCCTGACCCGCGCCGAGATCGAACGCACCGGCATGAACTCCATTGGTGAAGTGCTGCAGCAGCTCACCGGGTCCGGGTCGGCGTTGAACGCCAAATTCAATTCCTCCGGCAACTTCGGCTTCCCGCCTGACGGCAGCGGCGTGGGCGCCGGTTCGGCCCAGGTCGATCTGCGCCACCTGGGGGCCAAGCGCGTGCTGGTGCTGGTGGACGGCATCCGCTGGGTCAACGAATCCTCGGCCTCCGGCGTGGGCGCGGCCACCGATCTCAATACCATTCCGCTGGCGATCGTCGAGCGCATCGAAGTGCTCGAAGACGGCGCGTCGTCGTTGTACGGCTCCGACGCCATCGCCGGCGTGGTCAACATCATCACCCGGCGCGAATTCGATGGCGGCCAGGTCACGCTGAACTACGGCGAGTACAGCAAGGGCGATGGCACCCAGAAGGGCGTGGACCTGGCCTGGGGCACCAGCGGCGACCGCTACACCCTGTTCCTGGGCGCCAGCTGGACCAAGCAGGACCCGGTGTACGCGCGCGACCGCGAGCAGTCGCGCTTCCCGATCCCGGGCACCGGGCTGGCCTTCGGCAGCGGTGGCATTCCGCAGGGCCGCTTCGCCTTCGTCGACCCCAACACCGGGGCCGAGCAGGACATCGTGCCCAACACCGGGGCAAGCAACCCACGCTACGACGGCAGTGCCGGTTGCAGCCGCACCGACGACTACCACTGCTTCACCTCGGCCGACCGCTTCAACTTCGCCGAATACAACATGGTGCTGACGCCGTCGGAACGTAAGGGCATTTTCGGCCAGTTCCGTTTCGACATCACCGACAACATCCAGTGGTACATCAAGGCGCTGGGCAACCGCCGCGAATCGACCAACCAGGCCGGCCCCGAGCCGCTGTTCTTCGGCCCCGATGGCGCCACCGGCAACCCGCTGGCCGACAACATCGTGGTGTCCGCGCTCAACCCGTACAACCCGTTCGGGTTCGACCTGGTGTCCTCGGGCAACATGAGCCTGATCGGCCGGCGCCCGGTGGAGGGCGGTGCGCGCATCTTCGAGCAGGAGGTCAACACCCAGTACTTCGCCACCGGCCTGGTGGGCCAGTTCGAGGCCGGCAGCCGCAGCTGGTTCTGGGACGTCAACGGCATGTACAGCAAGAACAAGGCCGAGCAGACCAACTACGGCAGCTATGACATCTTCAAAGTGAACATGGCCCTGGGCGACCCGGCGGTATGCGCGGCCACGCCCGGCTGCGTGCCGTTGAACATCTTCGGGGGCGCCGGGTCGATCACCCCGGCGATGCTGGACTGGATCCAGCCGGTGGTGCGCGACCGCAGCCAGAACGAGTTGAGCCTGTTCACCGCCAACCTGAGCAGTGACCTGTTCACCCTGCCGGCCGGCCCGGTGTCGTTCGCCACCGGCTACGAATACCGCAAGTACGAGGGCCGCTACGATCCTGATCCGCTCACCGTGATCGGCCATTACAACGGCGTGCCGTCGCTGCCCACCTCCGGTTCCTACGACGTCAATGAAGCGTACCTGGAGCTGAGCGTGCCGATCTTCGCCAAGAGCGCGATCGGCGAGAAGCTCGACCTGAGCCTGGCCGGGCGCTACTCGGACTACTCCACCTTCGGCGGCGAGTTCACCCCCAAGTACGGCCTGCGCTGGCAGGTGACCAATGACTTCGTGCTGCGTACCAGCTACGCCGAAGGCTTCCGCGCACCGTCCATCGGTGAGCTGTATGGCTCGGCGGCGCGTGCCGACCTGCAGTTGTTCGACCCGTGCTCGATCGGCCTGGGCGGTACCGCACCGCGTGGCAATCCGGCCAACTGCGCCGCGCTCGGCGTACCGACCGGCTTCCAACAGGCCAACTCGCAGATCTCGGTCACCACCGGCGGCAACGCCGAACTGGACCCGGAACGCTCGCGCAGCTTCAGTGCCGGGTTCGTGTGGAGCCCGTGGTTCGGCAACGATGCGTCGTGGTCGGAGCGTTTCGACGTGGAAGTGACGTTCTACCGCCACACCATCGAAGGCGCCATCCAGGCCATCAACGCGCAGACCCAGTTGGACCTGTGCGTGGAAACCCTGGACCCGGTCTACTGCGAGGGCATCAGCCGCGCGTCCACCGGTGCGGTGAGCAGCTTCAACAACCGGCTCACCAACCTGGGCTCGATCAAGACCGACGGCTGGGACGTGGACCTGTTCTGGACGTTCCCGCAGAGCGACGTCGGCCAGTTCAAGCTGGGCTGGCAGAACACCTTCGTGGGGCGCTATGAAGCGCTGGGTGCGGCGGGCCAGCGGCAGCCGCAGAAACCGGGCGTGGAAGTGGCCGACAGTTCGATCCCGGAGTGGACCAGCAACGCGACGCTGAGCTGGGCCCTGGCCAACTGGAGCGCGTCCTGGACCGTGCGGCACATTTCCGAGCTCACCGAAGACTGCGGCGACGCCGTGGCGTTCCCGGTGTGCAGCAACCAGCAGGAAGGCACCAACACGCTTGATGCCACCACCTTCCATGACCTGCAGGTGGGCTACAAGGTGGACTGGATGAAGGGCCTGCAGCTCAGCGCCGGCTTGAACAACGTGTTCGACAAGGACCCGCCAATCTGCCTGTCGTGCTCGCTCAACGGCTACGACGCATCCACCTACGACATCCCGCGTGGGCGCTACTGGTACATGCGCGCGGATCTGCGGTTCTGATCGCCGGTTGATGTACGTGTGATGCCACCGGGGCGCCATCACGGCGCCCCGGTTCGTCCATCCGGTAGAGCCGGGCCATGCCCGGCTGCGTTGAAGGGCAGACAAATGCGTTGCACACACCGGCCATTGCGCATGTTTGCCGTGCTGCTGCTTTATCCGTCAGGCATCATGGCCGAGCCGGTCAGCGGCCGGCACCACCCTTTCCAATGACTGTTGCCATGAACCTGCATACCTGGTGGATCTTCGCCGTCACCGTATTCGTCCTGTGCGGCACCCCGGGGCCCAACATGCTGCACGTGATGACCCGCAGCGTGCGCGTGGGCTTCCGCCGCAGCATCGCGGCCATGGCCGGGTGCCTGAGCGCACTGGTGCTGGCGCTGTCGATTTCCGCCGCCGGGCTGGGCGCGGTACTCAAGGCCTCGCCGATGGTGTTCGACGTGCTGCGCTATGCCGGCGTGGCCTACCTGGTTTATCTGGGCATCAAGGCCTGGCGCGGCGGTGACGCGCCGATCGATGTTGGCAGCACCGCGGCGATCACGCCGAGCAAGCGGCGCATCCTGTTCCGCGATGGCTTCATCATCGGCATCAGCAACCCCAAGCTGTTGTTGTTCGCCTCGGCGTTCCTGCCGCAGTTCGTCGACCTGACCCAGCCGCAGCTGCCGCAGTTCGTGGTCCTGGTGGGCACCTTCGCGCTGATGGAGATGTTCTGGTACGCGGTGTACGCCGCCGGTGGGCGGGGCCTGGCCAGTTATCTGGCACGCCCGGGCCTGCGCAAGGTGTTCGACCGCGTCGTCGGCACCATCTTCATCGGCTTCGGCCTGGCGCTGCTGCGCGCCCGACCGTAGTGCCGGCCGCTGGCCGGCAACCTCATGAACAATGACGGTCCTGCCGGG
>NZ_JBFULC010000105.1:0-10267 GCF_056400525.1 Stenotrophomonas sp. P5_A9 | reverse complement strand
GGATGGCGCCCACGAGCCTCCAGGGATGGATTCACGGCGTGTCCCGCCAACCCACCCGCCCCGACCCGGCCGACAGCACCGGCCAACCGGCTCCAGCAGTTGAAGTTGACCTTGACCTTGACCTTAAAAAGTTGCCGAAAAAAACAACACCCTCAAAGAATCTGCGCAGTCACCGCGACGAAATGACAGACACTGCCGCCGATCACAAACAGATGCCAGATCGCGTGCGAATAACGGATCGATTCGCGATGGTAGAAATACGTGCCCAACGTATAGGACAGCCCGCCAGCGAGCAGCCAACCCAACGTCCAGCCATCGATCGAGGCCCACATCGGCTTGATCGCCACCATCACCATCCAGCCCATCGCGATGTAGATGATCGTCGACAGCAGCTTGAAGCGCCCGGTGAAGAACAGCTTGAAGATCACCCCGGCAAAGGCCAGCACCCAGATCGCGGTGAACATGCCCCAGCCCCACGGACCGCCACGCAGCCCGATCAGCGTGAACGGCGTATACGTGCCGGCGATCAGCAGGTAGATGGCGCAGTGATCGAACACCTTCAGCCGACCCTTGACGACCGGGTGCTGGATCGCGTGGTACAGCGTGGAGGCCGTGTACAGCAGCAGCAACGCCACCCCGAACACGATCGCGCTGGCCAACTGCCAGCCGTCGCCATAGATGGCGGCCAGGGTGATCAGCACAGCGCTGGCGGCCAGCGCGGCCACCGCGCCGAGCCCGTGGGTCAGCGCGCTGGCGATTTCTTCACGTACGGAAGCAACTGTAGTCATGGCGATCGACACTGCGGGGAGGGGGGACCCGCTCCCCCCTATCATCGCCGCGATGGCGCGCGCATGCACGCGGGCCTGTTCAGACGCGGTATCAGCCGACCGAAATACTGTGTGCCGCTTCGCGCGTGGCAGCGAAGCGCACATCCGGCGCACGCTCCTGCGCCAGCTGCAGGTTGACCCGGGTCGGTGCCAGATACACCAGCTGCCCGGCCGCATCGATGCTCAGGTTGCCCGCGTTCTTTTCGCGGAACTCCTCCAGCTTCTTCTCGTTGCTGCAGGTGACCCAGCGCGCCGTGGTCACGCTGACCGGCTCGAAGGTGGCTTCCACGCCGTACTCGTCCTTCAGGCGGTAGGCGGCCACGTCGAACTGCAGCACACCCACCGCACCGAGGATCAGATCGTTGCTCATCAGCGGGCGGAAGAACTGCGTGGCACCTTCTTCGGAGAGCTGGGCCAGGCCCTTCTGCAGCTGCTTGAGCTTGAGCGGATCGCGCAGGCGTGCGCGGCGGAACAGTTCCGGGGCGAAGTTCGGGATGCCGGTGAAGCTCACCGCCTCGCCTTCGGTGAAGGTGTCACCGATGGAGATGGTGCCGTGGTTGTGGATACCGATGACATCGCCCGGCCACGCTTCGGCGGCGATCTCGCGATCGCTGGCCATGAAGGTCAGCGCGTTGGCCAGCTTCATTTCCTTGCCGGTGCGCACGTGGAAGGTCTTCATGCCGGCGACGAACCGGCCCGAGCAGATCCGCATGAAGGCCACGCGGTCGCGATGCTGCGGGTCCATGTTGGCCTGGATCTTGAACACGAAGCCGGTGAGCTTGTTTTCCTCCGGCGCGATCACCCGGCCGGTGGTGGCGCGCGGCTGCGGCGACGGCGCGTGCTCGACGAAGAAGTCCAGCAGCGGCTGCACGCCGAAGTTGTTCACGCCCGAGCCGAAGAACACCGGGGTCTGCTTGCCGGCCAGGTAGGCCTCCAGGTCGAACGGGTGGCTGGCGCCCTGCACCAGTTCCAGCTCGTCGCGCAGGTCGGCCAGCATGCGCTCACCGATCTTCTCGGCCAGGCCTGGCGAATCGATCGACGGGAAGATGGTCGAATCCTGGCGGGTGAAGTTGCGGCCCTGTTCGTACAGGTGGACTTCGCCGCTGATCAGGTGGACCACGCCTTTCAGGCGCTGGCCCATCCCGATCGGCCAGGTCACCGGCGCGCACTGGATGCCGAGCACGCTCTCCACTTCATCCAGCAGGTCGATCGGCTCCTTGCCCTCGCGGTCGAGCTTGTTGATGAAGGTCATGATCGGGGTATCGCGCAGGCGGCACACTTCCATCAGCTTGATGGTGCGCTCTTCCACGCCCTTGGCCACGTCGATCACCATCAGCGCCGAGTCCACCGCGGTGAGCACGCGGTAGGTGTCCTCGCCGAAGTCGGCGTGGCCGGGGGTGTCGAGCAGGTTGACGATCTTGCCTTCGTAAGGGAACTGCATCACCGAGGAGGTGACCGAGATCCCGCGCTCCTTTTCCAGCGCCATCCAGTCGGACGTTGCGTGGCGCGCGGCCTTGCGGCCCTTCACCGAACCGGCCATCTGGATCGCACCGCCGAACAGCAGCAGCTTTTCGGTCAGCGTGGTCTTGCCGGCGTCAGGATGGGAAATGATGGCGAAGGTGCGGCGGCGCGCGGCTTCGTTGGCGACTTCGGACATGGCGTGACGCGCCCGCCCGGGGCGCTTTTCATGGAGATAAGCCGTCCAGTATAGCGGGGGCGGGCGTGGCCGGGGTCAGGGCAGGGCGGCGGGGCCGCCCGGATCGGCTTCGCGGGCGAAGTGCAGCTCGCCCTGCGGGGTCACGATCCGTACCGGCACCGACCGCAGCTGCATGCCACTGTTGGTCTGGACCACGAAATGCAGGTGCGGCGCGGTGCTGAAACCGGTGTTGCCCGACAGGCCGATCCGCTGGCCAGCGTCGACCCGCTGGCCGCTGCGCACCAGGACGCCGTTGGCCTGCAGGTGCGCGTAGACGGCCATGCTGCCGTCTTCGTGCAGGATCCGAATGAAGTTGGCCCGCGCCCGATCGCGCACCGGGTCCTGTCCGTTCCCGTCGAAATTGCCCTGCACCTGCATCACCCGGCCGGCGCGCGCGGCGAGCACCGAGGTCCCTTCGGCCAGGGCGAAGTCGATGGCGTCGCGGTTCTCCGCATCGGTGTGGCTGAAACGGCCCTGCGGAGCCTGGGTGACCTGGAAGCGCCTGGCATCGAAAGGCAGCTGGTAGGCCACGTCCTGGGCCGTGGCGGTGGGATCGCCGGGCACCGCATCGAGCAGCAGGTCCAGCCGTGGTATGTCCGACGACAGTTGCAGGCGGGTCACCACGACGCTGGCCGAGCCGGCCAGCACCGCCTGCAGCGGCAGGCCGGGCAACGCCGTGGCGCCGGCCGGTTGGCGCAGTGCGATCTGCACCGGCCCGAACAGGTGGTTGTCCACGCGAGCCTGCCAGCGGCTGCCACCGCCCTCCAGCTTGACCGTGGCAATGCCCGCATCGAGGCGGTTGGCCGGCGCGGCGGCGTGGGCCTGCTCGACCAGGCCCCAGCCCGAGCGCCAGGCGGCATTGCCGGGCACGCTGGCGGCCTGGAGGGCGAGAGGACACGACAGCAAGGTCAGCAGCAGCGCACGGCGCATGGCGGGGATCCGGTGGAGATGGGCGCGACTGTACGCAACCGGGTCCGTTCAGGAAAGCGCGACGCTCGGTGCGTGCGGGTGGCGCCCTGATGAGAAAAAACTATATCGCTTCATCCCGATGAAAGGATTGACATCGCTGAAAGGGGCTGGCATCGTGGCTCCACCATCGAGACCGGCAGAGGGACAGGCCCTTTGAAGCCGGGGCAGCCCGCAGACGCGAAAGCGACCTGCGTAGGTGCCAAATCCTGCGGAGACCGTTGGTGTCTTCCGAAAGATGGTTCGAACCGTGCACCGTGCGTGCGCTTCGAACGCGAGCTCCGCGAAAGCTCGATGGCCGTTTTCCTACTTTGGATACCGCCATGGGTTTCGCCACCGCCACCGCTGTTGCCACCGACGCCTTCGCACCGATCAGCGTCCCGCTCGACGCCGGGTCCAACGCCGTGCGCGGCGAAATCGCCGCGGTGCTGTCGATGCGCCACGCCGGTGCCCGTCCGGTACGCCTGCGCTATGAACTGGTGGGGCGTGCGGGTGCACCGGTGGTGGTGCTGGCCGGGGGCATTTCCGCGCATCGGCACGTGGCCGCCAACACCGAATTCCCGGAAAAAGGCTGGGCCGAAGGGCTTGTCGCCGCCGGCCGCGCACTGGACCCAGCCGAGCAGCGCATCCTCGCCTTCGATTTCATCGGTGCCGACGGCGCGCTGGACCTGCCCATCGATACGGCCGACCAGGCCGACGCGCTGGCACTGCTGCTCGACCATCTCGGCATTGCCCAGGTGTTGTGCTTCGTCGGCTATTCCTACGGTGCACTGGTTGGCCAGCAGTTCGCCATCCGCCATCGCCCGCGTCTGCTCAAGCTGGTGGCGGTAAGCGGCGCGCATCGTCCGCATCCCTACGCCTCGGCCTGGCGCGCACTGCAGCGCCGTGCGGTGGCCCTGGGCCAGCTGCAATGCGCCGAAGGCCACGGGCTGGCCCTGGCGCGGCAGTTCGCGATGCTCAGCTACCGCACGCCGGAAGAATTCGGCGAGCGCTTCGATGCACCGCCGGAAGTGGTCAACGGCCGCGTGCGCGTGGCCGCCGAGGATTACCTCGATGCCGCCGGCGCGCAGTACGTGGCGCGCACCGCGGTGGACGCCTACCTGCGCCTGTCCGAATCGATCGACCTGCACCGCGTCGACCCGACCGCCATCCACCTGCCGACCGTGGTGGTGGCCGTGGAAGGCGACCGTCTGGTGCCGCTGGCCGATTGCGTTGGCCTGGTCGAAGGGCTGGGGCCGCGCGGCAGCCTGCGCGTGCTGCGCTCGCCGTACGGCCACGATGCCTTTCTCAAAGAAACCGATCGCATCGACGCGATCCTCGCCACCGCCATTCGTTCCCTGGGAGAAACCGCATGAGCCTGTCCACCGGTACCGAGCCGTCCTGTAGCCGCGTCACCGCCGCCGTGCGCGCCGGCATCGACCGCGACACCGCCCACGGTGCGGTGACGCCGCCGATCGTGCTGTCGTCCAACTTCAGCTTCGATGGCTTCGGCAACAAGCGCCAGTACGACTACACCCGCAGTGGCAATCCCACGCGCGACCTGCTTGGCGAAGCGCTGGCCGAACTGGAAGGCGGCGCGGGTGGGGTGATCACCTCCACCGGCATGGGCGCGATCAACCTGGTGCTCAACGCGCTGCTGCAGCCCGGCGATACGCTGGTGGTGCCGCATGATGCCTACGGTGGCAGCTGGCGTCTGTTCAACGCATTGGCCAAGAAGGGCCACTTCGGCCTGATCACCGCCGACCTGACCGACCCGCGTTCGCTTGCCGATGCGCTGGCGCAGTCGCCGACGCTGGTGCTGATCGAAACCCCGTCCAACCCGCTGCTGCGCATCACCGACCTGCGTTTCGTCATCGATGCCGCGCACAAGGCCGGGGCCAAGGTGGTGGTGGACAACACGTTCCTGTCACCGGCGCTGCAGCAGCCGATCGCCTTCGGGGCGGACGTGGTGCTGCACTCCACCACCAAGTACATCAACGGCCACAGCGACGTGGTGGGCGGTGCGGTGATCGCACGCGATGCGGCGGTGCATGAGCAGCTGGTGTGGTGGGCCAACGCGCTGGGCCTGACCGGGTCGCCGTTCGATGCGTTCCTGACCCTGCGTGGCCTGCGCACGCTCGGCGCGCGCCTGCGTGCGCACCAGGAGAACACCGCCGAGGTGGTCGACCTGCTGGTCGCCAGCGATGCGGTGGCCAACGTCTACTACCCGGGGCTGGCCGATCATCCCGGCCACGCCATCGCCGCGCGCCAGCAGGACGGCTTCGGCGCGATGCTGTCCTTCGAACTGGCCTCGTGCGAGGGCGATGATCCGCACGCGGCGGTGCGCGCATTCGTTGATGGGTTGCGCTGCTTCACCCTGGCCGAATCGCTCGGTGGCGTGGAAAGCCTGGTAGCGCATCCGGCGACCATGACCCATGCCGCGATGACCCCCGAGGCGCGCGCCCATGCCGGCATCAGCGAAGGCCTGTTGCGCCTGTCGGTGGGCATCGAATCCGCCGAAGACCTGCTCGCCGATCTGCAGGCCGGGCTGGAGCGCGCGCAGGCCGTGATCGACCTGCAGGCCAAGGCTGCCGTGCGCAAACAGGTGGATGCATGAGTGCGGTGCTGAACCTAGCGCCCGCACCGGCGCGCCGGCTGGCGTTGTTGGGCACCGGTACCGTCGGCACGGCGTTCGTGCAGCGTTACCAGTCGCTGCAGGCGCGCGGCATGGCATTGCCGGCATTTTCCTGGCTGGCCAATTCGCGCACTGCGCGTGCCTGCGAACGGGGCCCGGAGCACGAACTGCAGCAGGCCAACCTGGCCGCGCGCAGCGTGCCGCCGCTGCAGCCCTGGGCCGAGGCCGACGGGCTGCAGCGTGGCGATGTGGTGGTCGATGCGACCGCCAGCGACGAGGTCGCCAACTGGCACGAGCAGTGGTTGGCCCGTGGTGTGCACGTGGTCACCGCCAACAAGCTGGGCCAGGGCGCGCAGCTGGCACGTGCGCAGGCCATCACCGACGGCCGCGAGGAAGGCGATGCGCAGTACGGCGACAGCGCCACCGTGGGTGCCGGCCTGCCGCTGCTGAGCAGTCTGCGCGCGCTGGTCGCCGGGGGGGATCGCATCCATCGCGTGGAAGGGGTGTTGTCCGGTTCGCTGGCATGGCTGTTCCATCACTATGACGGCCAGCGTGCGTTCTCCGACTGGGTGCGGCAGGCGGCTGCGGCCGGCTACACCGAACCGGATCCGCGCGTGGACCTGTCCGGGGAGGACGTGCGCCGCAAGCTGCTGATCCTGGCGCGCGCCAGCGGCATCGCGTTGCGGGCCGAGCAGGTCGAGGTCGCCTCGCTGGTGCCTGCGGCGCTCGCCGCGCTGCCGACCGACGCGGCCGTGTCACAGTTGGCGTTGTTGGACGCCCCGCTGCAGGCTTACTGGCAGCAGGCCCGCGAGCAGAATGGATGCCTGCGCTTCGTCGGCGGTTTCGACCACGACGGTGCGTCGGTGGGCCTGCGCATCCTGCCGCTGGATCACCCGCTGGCCGGTGGCGCGCAGACCGACAATCGCGTGGCCATTCACAGCGATCGTTACCCCGCCCAGCCGTTGTTGATCCAAGGCCCGGGCGCGGGCGCGGAGGTCACCGCCGCGGCGTTGCTGGATGACGTGCTGGCGATCGTGCGGCGGTAGCCAATGTGTCGCGCGCGACAGGTAGAGCCGAGCCACGCTCGGCTGCCSTTCGCGCGATRAACGACCTAACGGCCGGGTAGAGCCGAGCCACGCTCGGCTGCCSTTCGCGCGATRAACGACCTMACGGCCACGATGAACGACCTCACGCGCCGCGCCAGAGATGCAGCCGAGCATGGCTCGGCTCTACCGGTGGGTTTCCTTCAGCGCCTTCACCAACGCCGCGTTGAATCGCTTCGGGTCCTGCACCTGCGGGGAATGGCCGAGATCATCGAAGG
Source organism: Stenotrophomonas sp. P5_A9 (assembly GCF_056400525.1). Lineage (NCBI taxonomy): Bacteria > Pseudomonadati > Pseudomonadota > Gammaproteobacteria > Lysobacterales > Lysobacteraceae > Stenotrophomonas > Stenotrophomonas sp. P5_A9. The sequence goes on along the minus strand of NZ_JBFULC010000105.1, from coordinate 2,843 downwards.
TCACCAACGTCGCGCCGGGAATCGCTGCCGCCGCCGCCTTGCCCAGTGCCGGATAGTCACCCAGCGTCGCCTTCAATGCCGGCGGTGCCAGATCGCGGCCGATCGCGGTGCGGTCGGTCTGGCCGATGAACAACGTGGTCGGCACGGTGATCCGCGGCAGCTCGTAGACCACCGGCTGGTTGAACACCATGTCCGAGGTCAGCGCCTGGCTCCAGGCCACCGCCTGCTTCCCCGGGCCGTCGTACATGCGTGACTGCATGCTTACCCAGTGCGCGTACCCGGGCTTCCACTGGCCGTTGTAATACACCTCCAGCTGGTACTTTTTGATGCTGTCGAAACTGGTCTTCAACTCGCCGGCATACCACGCATCCACGCTGCGCCAGGGCACGCCCTTGGCCTTCCAGTCTTCCAGCCCGATGGGATTGACCAGCGCCAGGTGCCGCAGCTGATGCGGATACATCAGCGCATAGCGCGCGGCGAGCATGCCACCCATCGAATGGCCGACGAGGTCGACCTGGGCCGCGTCGAGCCCAAGATGGGCGAGCAGGGCGTGGGTATTGGCGGCCAGCTGGCCGAACGAATACTGGTAGCGCTCGGGCTTGCTGGATTTGCAGAAGCCGATCTGGTCCGGTGCGATCACCCGGTAACCGGCGGCGCTCAGCGCCTGGATGGTGTCCTGCCAAGTGGCTGCGCAGAAGTTCTTGCCGTGCAGCAGTACGACCGTGCCGGCGAAGGCCTTGCCGGCCGGCGGGACATCGAGGTAGGCCATCTCCAGTGGTTGTCGCTGTGCGTCGAACTGGAAGATCTTCACCGGGTAGGGGTACTCGAAGCCTTCCAGCCGTGGGCCATAGGTGTCGGCGGCGAGTGAAGTCAGGGGCAGGCAGGCGAGCAGGGCGGCGGCCAGGATGCGCATGGCGGTCTCCGGAAGGGGAAGCCCGACTTTACTGGAGGCACCGCGATGATGCTGTTGCGCAGAGCCGACCGATGGTCGGCTGCATTTCCACACCGCGTAGAGCCGACCGTTGGTCGGCTGCATTTTCCCGCGATGGTGGACAAGCCGACCAACGGTCGGCTCTACCGGGGCGATCGATCAGCACTCGATGACGTTGACCGCCAAGCCGCCGCGGCTGGTTTCCTTGTACTTGTCCTGCATGTCGCGCCCGGTGTCGCGCATGGTCTTGATGACCTTGTCCAGCGATACCTTGTGTTTGCCGTCGCCGCGCATGGCCATGCGCGAGGCGTTGATCGCCTTGACCGCGCCCATCGCGTTGCGTTCGATGCACGGGATCTGCACCAGCCCGCCGATCGGGTCGCAGGTCAGACCAAGGTTGTGTTCCATGCCGATCTCGGCGGCGTTCTCGATCTGGCTGGGGCTGCCGCCGAGTGCGGCAACCAGGCCACCGGCGGCCATCGAGCAGGCCACGCCCACTTCGCCCTGGCAACCGACTTCGGCACCGGAAATGGAGGCGTTTTCCTTGTACAGGATGCCGATCGCCGCCGAGGTCAGCAGGAAATCGAACACGCGCTGTTCGTTGGCGCCCGGGCAGAAGCGGTCGAAGTAATGCAGGACCGCGGGCAGCACGCCGGCCGCGCCATTGGTCGGCGCGGTGACCACGCGGCCACCGGCGGCGTTTTCTTCATTGACTGCCAGCGCGTACAGGTTGACCCAGTCCAACGTGGTCAGCGGATCGCGCATGGCTGCTTCGGGCTTGGACGACAGCTCGCGGTACAGCGCCGGGGCGCGGCGGGAGACATGCAGGCCGCCGGGCAGGGTACCCTCCTGGCGGATGCCGCGCGCCACGCACGCCTGCATCGCACCCCAGATCTCGCGCAGCTGCTCGCGGATCTCGTCTTCGCTGCGCCAGCTTTTTTCGTTCTCGAACATCATCTGGGCGATGCTCAACCCACTGCGCGCGGTCTGCGCGAGCAGTTCGTCGCCGCTCTTGAACGGATACGGCAACGGCGTTTCATCAGGCACGATGCGATCATCGGCCGCGTCGTCCTGGTTGACCACGAAGCCGCCACCGACGGAGTAGTAATCGCGGGTGGCGATCACCTGCTCGTCCGCGTCATAGGCGGTGAAGCGCATGCCGTTGGTGTGGTAGGGCAGCTTCTGCCGCTTGTTCAGGCCCAGGTCGCGCTTCTCGTCGAAGGCGATCTCATGGGTGCCCATCAACTGGATCCGCTTGCTGCTACGGATGCGTTCGAGGGTTGCCGGGATGATATCCGGGTCGATCAGGTTCGGGCGCTGCCCCTCCAGCCCGAGCAGGACCGCCTTGTCGGTGCCATGGCCGCGCCCGGTCAGGGCCAGCGAGCCGTACACGTCGGCGCGGATGCGCACCACGTCCTGCAGGCGGCCCGGATCCAGCAACCAGCGGTGCACGAAGCGTTCGGCGGCCTTCATCGGTCCCACGGTGTGCGAGGAGCTCGGGCCAATGCCGATCTTGAAAACGTCGAACGTGCTGACAGCCATGATTGCCAAACTGCGGGTATCGGATGGAGCGCTATTCTATGCGCTTCGCGCCGCCGGCTCTGGCTGCGGCGCAACATTTTCCAAGGCGGGTGGGCCGGTGTTTACCTTGTTCCAGCGTGATGACTGCCAGTTGTGCGACCAGGCCCTGGCGGTGCTGGCCCAGGCCCGGGTATCGGGCCTGGACAGTGTGTTCATCGACGATGACGCGGCGCTGGAGGCCCGCTACGGCCTGCGCGTGCCGGTGCTGCGCGATGCGCAGGGGCGGGAGCTGGACTGGCCGTTCGATGTGGCGGCGGTGCAGGTCTGGATCAGCGGGCAAGCGTAGAGCCGACCGTTGGTCGGCTGCCYTGGCTCCTGGCGCCGTCAGGGC
>NZ_JBFULC010000104.1:0-7594 GCF_056400525.1 Stenotrophomonas sp. P5_A9 | reverse complement strand
AACCGTAGAGCCGACCGTTGGTCGGCTACCCTCCCGACCGTAGCGCCGACCGTTGGTCGGCTAGGCCTGCGGGAACAGCAACATCGCATCGCCATAGCTGAAGAAGCGGTATTTCTCTGCGATGGCGGCCCGGTACGCCTCGAACACCCGTTCCTTGCCGGCAAACGCCGAAATCATCATCAACAGGGTGCTTTCGGGCAGGTGAAAGTTGGTGACCATCGCATCCACGCTGTGGATCCGGTAACCCGGGGTAATGAAGATCTGGGTCTCACCGGCATACGGCAGCAGCTCGCCATCGCGCATCGCGCTTTCCAGTGCACGCACCACCGTGGTGCCCACGCCGATCACCCGGCCGCCGGCAGCGCGCGTGCGGCGCACCTGCTGGACCAGTTCGGCGCCCACGTTCAGCCACTCGCGGTGCATCACATGCTCCTTGAGGTCGTCCACCCGCACCGGCTGGAACGTGCCCGCCCCCACATGCAGGGTCACATGGCCGAAATCGATGCCCCTGGCCTTCAGCGTGGCCAGCAGTGCCTCGTCGAAGTGCAGGCCCGCGGTCGGGGCGGCCACCGCGCCGATTTCACGGGCGAACACGGTCTGGTAGCGCTCGCGGTCGTCCACGCCCGGCTCGCGCTGGATGTACGGCGGCAACGGCAGGCGACCGGCGTGCAGCAACCACTGCTCCAGTGCCTCCGGCACGTGGAACTGCAGCACATAGAATTCGCCATCGCGGCCCAGCACCTCGGCCTCGCCACCGGCATCCAGCGCGATCCGGCTGCCCGGTTTGGGCGACTTGCTGGCCCCGACCTGGGCCCGCGCCTGCTGGGCGCCGAGCAGGCGCTCGATCAGGATTTCGACGCGCCCGCCGCTGGCCTTCTGCCCGAACAGGCGCGCGGGAATGACCCGGGTATCGTTGAAGACCAGCAGATCGCCGGCACGCAGCAGGTCGGGCAGATCGCGCACCTGGCGGTGCTCGAACGCGGCGGGGGCCGGCGGCACCAGCATCAGGCGGCTGGCGGAGCGCTCGGCGAGGGGCGCCTGGGCGATCAATTCAGGCGGGAGTTCGTAATTGAAATCGGACTTCTTCAAGGGAGCGCACGGCAACGTGTAGGCAATGTCGGCCATTGTACGACCGGCCCTCCGCGGCGGCGCAGCGACAGGCAAACGTCGCGCAAAATGCTGCTATGCAACAGTTTTCGCGGGGTTATCGCGCGAAAAAGCGCGTGCTAGCATCGGGCTGGAAGTTAGATGCACGAGCAGGAATGCCCCCAGCGCGCGCGAATAGACGCGCGTTTTGCGTTTYCGCCGTGCCGCCAATCGTTTCAGGAGATCTGCAATGAGCTTCATCGAACGTCTTGCCCCCCTTCGCGCCCAGCCCGGCACCCGCCTCACCGCCGGCCTGGATGACGCCAGCCTGGAGCGCCTGGGTGCCGGCCACCCGCAGCTGATCGCCGCGATCGACGCTGCCGCCGCCGAATTCGAGCGCGTCCGCGCCGACCTGGGCGACCTGCTGGCGCTGGACGAACGCGCCCAGATCGAGGCGATGCAGGATGGCTTCGTCAATTTCTACGCCGACGATGCGGTCACCCCGTATGTCGCCCTCGCCGCCCGCGGTGCGTGGGTGGTCACCCTGAAGGGGGCGGTGCTGTACGACGCTGGCGGCTACGGCATGCTCGGTTTCGGCCACACCCCCGAGGCGGTCATGGCGGCCATGGCCGCCCCGCAGGTAATGGCCAACGTGATGACCCCGAACCTGTCCCAGCAGCGCTTCATCAAGGCCCTGCGCAAGGAGATCGGGCACCGTCGCGGCGGCTGCCCGTACAGCCACTTCATGTGCCTGAATTCCGGCTCTGAAGCGGTCGGCCTGGCCGCGCGCATCGCCGACGTCAACGCAAAACTGCAGACCGACCCGGGCGCGCGCCATGCCGGCGCCAAGATCAAGCGCGTGGTCATCAAGGGCAGCTTCCACGGGCGTACCGATCGTCCCGGCCTGTACTCCGACTCCAGCCGCAAGACCTATGTGCAGCACTTGGCCAGCTACCGCGGCGAAGACTCGGTGATCGCCATCGCCCCGTACGACGAGGAGGCACTCAAGCGCGTCTTCGCCGAGGCAGAGCAGAACCACTGGTTCATCGAGGCGGTGTTCCTGGAGCCGGTGATGGGCGAAGGCGACCCGGGCCGCTCGGTGCCGCCGGCCTTCTACGCGCTGGCCCGCGAACTGACCCGCCAGCACGGCAGCCTGCTGCTGCTCGACTCGATCCAGGCCGGCCTGCGTGCGCACGGCGTGCTTTCCATCGTCGACTACCCCGGCTTCGAAGGCCTGGACGTGCCGGACATGGAGACCTACTCCAAGGCGCTCAATGCCGCCCAGTTCCCGCTTTCCGTACTGGCGGTCACCGAACATGCCGCGCATCTGTACCGCAAGGGCATCTACGGCAACACCATGACCTCCAACCCGCGTGCGTTGGACGTGGCCTGCGCCACCCTGTCGCTGCTGACCCCGCAGGTGCGCGAGAACATCCGCGTGCGTGGCGAGGAAGCGGTGCGCAAGCTGGAGCAGCTCAAGTCCGAGCTGGGCGGGCTGATCACCAAGGTGCAGGGCACCGGCCTGCTGTTCTCCTGCGAACTGGCGCCCCAGTTCAAGTGTTACGGCACCGGTTCCACCGAGGAATGGTTGCGCAACCACGGCATCAACGTCATCCACGGCGGCGAGAACTCGTTGCGCTTCACCCCGCATTTCGGCATGGACAGCGAAGAGCTGGACCTGCTGGTCGGGCTGGTGGGCCGCGCGTTGAAGGAAGGTCCGCGCAAGGAACAGTCGCAGGCGGCTTGAGGCCGGCGGCCGGGCGGGGTTGAACCCGCACGGGGGTAGGCGACCGACGGTACGAACGCCGAAGGTCGGGCAACGGCAGGAAAAACGAAAGCCGACCAACGGTCGGCTCTACCCCCGGGTGCACCCTCATCCGTAGCGCCGACCGTTGGTCGGCTGGCGTCACGTGTGCAGATTGGCCTCCGCGCCCGTAACGCGCGATAATCCCCGCCCGCATCTGCGGAACGAACCCCGTCACGAGACCGCAACAGCGGTCATCGGCGGGGCTTTTTCGTGTCCGCCGCACCAGCGTCTCGAACACAGGAAGATCCAATGAAGTCGATTTGCGTTTACTGTGGCTCCAACCCCGGCAGCAAGCCGGTCTACACCGAGCGCGCCATCGCACTCGGCGACCGCATCGCCCGCGACGGCCTGCGTCTGGTCTATGGCGGCGGCAATGTCGGCCTGATGGGGACCGTCGCCAATGCCGTGCTGGAAGGCGGCGGCGAGGTCACCGGCGTCATCCCCCAGCAGCTGGCCGATTGGGAAGTGGCCCACCGCGGCCTGACCGAACTGGAAATCGTCGGCTCCATGCACGAACGCAAGTCGCGCATGTTCGACCTCTCCGATGCGTTCGTCGCCCTGCCCGGCGGCTTCGGCACCATGGAGGAGATCTTCGAGATGCTGACCTGGCGCCAGCTCGGCATCGGCAACAAGCCCTGCGCCTTCCTCGACGTGGACGGGTTCTACGCGCCGCTGATCGGCATGATCGACCGCATGGTCGAAGAGCGTTTCCTGCATCCGGAACAGCGCGCCGACCTCTGGTACGGTTCGGACATCGACGCCATGCTCGACTGGATGCGCGCCTACCAGCCGGCCCAGGCCTCCAAGTGGATCGACGAAAAGCGTCGCAACGCGCTGCGTTGATCGCCTGATGCGTTGATGTGGAGTTGCCGGCCCACGGCCGGCACTACTCCGCCGCGAACGTGTCCATTGGCGCCGGCCGCCCGAGCAGGTAGCCCTGTCCGTAATCGCAGCCGAGCTGCAGCAGCGTCAACCGCTGCGCTTCGTTTTCGATACCCTCGCCCACGGTCTCGATACCCAGCGTGCGCGCCAGCGACAGCACGCCCTGCACCAGCGCGTAGGTGCTCTGGATGTCCTGGCCGTGCAGGCCGGCGATGAAGCTCTGGTCGATTTTCAAGGTCGAGATCGGGAACCGGTGCAGATAGGACAGTGCCGAGAATCCCGTGCCGAAATCATCCAGCTGCACCAGCACGCCACGCTCGCGCAGCGTCTGCAGGATGCGCAGCGTGCGCGGACCATCGTCGAGCAGGGCCACTTCGGTGATTTCCAGCCGCAGCCGGCACGGATCCGCGCCCGCCGCCTCGATCAGGCCGAACAGCCGGCTGATGAAATCGGCCGAACGGAAATGCCGCGGCGACACGTTCACCGACAGATAGCCTTCCCCGCCCAGTGCCAGCTGCCCGATCACGTCTTCGTACAGCAGCCAGTCCACCTGCTCGATCAGCCCGCTCTCCTCGCCCAGGTCGAGAAACGCACTCGGCAGCAGCAGTCCCCGCCGCTCATGCTGCCAGCGCAGCAGCGCCTCATACCCCACCACCGCGCCGTCGCTCAGACGCACGATCGGCTGGTAGTACGGCAGGAAATCGCGGTTGATGATCGCCCGGCGCAGGTCCGCTTCCAGGTCCAGGCTGCGCAATGCCTCCTCGCGCATGGCCTCGTCGAACACCGCACAACGATCCTTGCCCTGCGCCTTGGCCCGGTACATCGCCGCGTCCGCATCGCGCACCAGTTCCTCGCCATTGCGATAGCGCGGGTTCCACATCGCGATGCCGAGGCTGCCCGATGGGAACAGTTCGCGCCCCTTGACCCACATCGATTCTTCCAGCGCCACCAGCATCCGCTGCGAAAACTCGCGCGCCGACGCCAGCCCCTGGTCGCACTGCAGCAGGATCGCGAACTCATCGCCGCCCAGCCGCGCCACCACATCACCGCTGCCCATCATCGACACGATCCGCTTGGCCACCTCGACCAGCATCTGGTCGCCGGCCGCATGGCCGATGCTGTCATTGACCAGCTTGAACCGGTCCAGGTCCAGGAACAGTACCGCGAAGACCGGCCCATCCGGTGCGCTCGCCCGGGCGATCGCGTCCTCGAGCCGGTCGAGCAGATGCAGGCGGTTGGGCAATCCGGTCAGCGCATCGTGCATGGCCTGGTGGGTCAGGCGCTGCTCGGCACGCAGGCGCTCGCCGATCTGGCCGAGCAGCTTGTCATTGACCTCGGCCAGCTCGCGGGTGCGTTCCTCCACGCGTTTTTCCAGCTCGGCGTGCGCGTTGCGCAGGCCTTCCTGGTCACGCTGGCGGGCCAGCCCATTGCCGATGTTCTGCGCAACGAAGGTCAGCAGGCGCTGGTCGTGCGAGGTGAAACTCACCTCCGGCGAATAGCTCTGCACCACGATCACGCCGACCACATCGTCGTCGCTGAGCAGGGGCACGCCCAGCCAGCAGTGCGAGCGCGCGCCGAACTCACGCACGCGTCCGGCCGCACGCAGCCCATCGATGTGGTCGCGCGAGGCCAGCAACGGTTGCCGGTTGCGCACGATGAACTCGGTCAGGCCCTGGCTGAACGGACGCGGTGCGCGCGAGGCGTTGTACTCGTCCACCGAGTACACGAAATCCAGGCCGTCACCGCCCTCGTTGACCAGCGCGATGTAGAAATTGCGCGCATCCAGCAGCGTACCGACGACGCCATGCACCTGCACGTAGAACTGCGCCAGGCTCTCGGCGCTCATCGCCATCTCGGCGATGTTGAACAGCGCCAGCTGCAGTTTCTCCGCGCGCCGCCGTTCCACTACCTCGTCCTGCAGGCTGCGATTGGCACGCTGCAGCTCCACGGTGCGCCGCTCCACCTGGCGTTCCAGCTGGACCTGTGCCTGGCGCCGGTCCATCGCGGTCAGGATGTGCTGGGCCACGTAGCCCAGCAGCGTGCGGTCGGCCTCGTTGTAGCGCACCCGCTGCTCGTAGCTCTGGACCACGATCGCCCCGCACACGCGCCCCTCGCGCAGCATCGGCACGCCGAGCCAGTCCAGGCTCTCCGGGCCCCGGCTGGGGTCGTACTCGTCGTTCATCGCCGCCAGCAGTTCGTTGGACGGCCCGCTCAGCGGCTGGCCGTGGCGCAGCAGCGCAAAGGTGAGGCTGCGCGGCATTTCATGCTCTTCGTAACTGCGGTCCGGATCGGCCACGAAGCTGTCGCGCTGGTCGGCGAAGTACAGGAAGCGTACCCGCCGGCGCACGTCGTCGTACTCGACGATGTAGCAGTTCTGCGCGTACATCAGCGAATTGAGCACGCGATGGAAATGGCGCAGCATCTCGGCCATTTCCAGGTCCGCACCGGCCAGGTCGGCGATCTCGTAAAGCGCCTGCTGCAGCCGCTTGGAGTTCTCCAGCAACTTGATCTGCTCGCGTTGCCGCGCCAGCGCCAGTGCGTCCTGCAATGCGCGCAGCGCGATCGCCCACCAGGCTTCGTCGGGCATCGCGTTGGCGCCGGTCAGCGCCCGCACCGCCAGTTCGCTGCCCTGGTGCTGCCAGCGGCGCAGCGCGGTATGCACGCCGGCCGCGTCGCCCAGCAACGCATCCAGCAGCTCGGCCGACGCGCATTCCGGCAGCGGATGCGCCTGGCAGCCTTCGCCCAGCCCCGGGTCCGACCATGCCAGGGCCACCTGCGCATCGCCAGGCAGCAACGCGCACAGCGCCTGCGCGAGCGCGGCGGAGACCACTGACTCACGATCCGGATGCCCCAAGGACGTCACTACCTGGCTGGACAACATGTTCATCTCTTCTGGCGCCGGATGCCCGGCACCTCCCCTGTGGCCTGAGCATAGCGCGCCGACAGGGGGGCAGTGGAAGCCCGCAACCCCGTTCATCGCCACGGGACGTTCAACGGGACATCGCCCACCTGCCCGCGCCCATGTTGTCCCCTGCCCCCGCCCGCCCCTTGCCCTGCTATGCGGAATCCGGCCCAGCGCTTACCCTGTGCGCCGTGGACGCCGCCGCCCTGCCAACCGACGAATCGCTGATGCTGGCCTGGGCCGCTGGCGAGCTGCCTGCGTTCGAAACCCTGTATGCGCGCCACCGCAGCCGCCTGTACAGCTTCCTGCTGCGCCAGCTGCGCGATGCCGCACTGGCCGACGAGATGTTCCAGGACGTGTGGCAGCGCGTGATCGCCGCGCGCGCCAGTTGGCAACCCGATGCCGCCTTCACCACCTGGCTGTTCCGCATCGCTCACAATCGGCTCAACGACCACTGGCGCGCGGCGCGGCACCGCCCGCCCGCGCCCGGTGATGCCGAGGAGCGGGTCGCCCGCATGAGCGATACGCGTACGCCGGAAACCCAGCTGTCCGAGTTCGAACAGCGCCGCCGGCTGCAGCTGGCCATGGAACAGCTGCCCGACGAACAGCGCGAGGTACTGCAGTTGCGCCTGGAGCAGGAACTGAGCCTGGAAGAGATCGCCGAGATCACCGGCGTGGGCCGCGAAACCGTGAAATCGCGCCTGCGCTATGCCATGGACAAGCTGCGTGCGGGGTTGTCCGAATGAACCGGTCCGCGCCGCTGACCCCGGAAGAACGCGCGCTGGCGCGCCTGCTCGGTCGTCCCGCGCCCACCGCACCGTCGAGCGCGCTGGACGAGGCCGTACTGGCGGCCGCACGGGCGTCCTTGCACACCGCGCCGGTGGCGCAGTCCGTCCCGGTCCCGGAGGCGGCTGCGC
>NZ_JBFULC010000103.1:0-8086 GCF_056400525.1 Stenotrophomonas sp. P5_A9 | reverse complement strand
CGGCCGCCCCCTCCTCCTTTATTTCGCCTCCAAGGGCATGGGRGCCCAGCGCCCGACCCACCGACCAGCCCAAAAAGCCTGGCTTCCGCCTGCTTACCGCAAGCCGCTACGGGGCCCTGACGCTCGCGGCAGGCCCGAACGGAGAAGACATCCCAGGCACGCCGTGATGCCCGGATGGAAGCCGAATACTTGATCGGCTTTTGCTGTAGCACCTGGCCACCCGACCAGTAAGGGCGAATAACCCTCGCCGCACTGTCTTCACTGATCCTGACCACGCGCTGTAAAGGGTGTAACAGCAGGCGTAACACGGGTGATACACCTGAAAGAAAGCGAGCAGCGGCGGGCCTGTGCGGCGCGTGATGTGCTTGTTCAGCAGATGTTATTTCCAACGGATCTGTAACAACCCTGTTGCCGCGTTACACCCTGAGATGCCGAAAAGGCCCGCAATGACGGGCGTTGGACGTTGGCACGAATGCTGCGTTACCCCTCGGCACGTTTCGAGGAGGTCGCCATGGACAGCGTTGTTGCATACCGCATCATCCCCGCAGGTGGCTGGCTGCTTGCCGCCGCGCTCGCGTTGCCCTGCGCGGCGCACGCCTCCGGCGCACGCCAGGGTATCAAGGCGCAGCCCGGTGAAATCGTCCTGCTGCGCGATGTCTCCACCCGGCCGGCCTACCGGCCTGCGCCGCCCGGCATGGCCTTGATCGCCGATCCCTCGCCCAAGCGCGAAGTCGCCCAGGCCCTTGGCACGTCCAGCGGCATGGATGAACTCAGCGACGACGACTATGCCGCCCTGGGCTCCAACACCGGCGCCGGCGTTACCCATGCGCCGACCACCATCGAACGCGTCACCGGACATACCGTCAACGCGACACTGGGCAAAGTCACCGACAGCGGCATGCTGTCCGGCGGCCAGCTCAGCACCACCATCGGTGGGCCCATGGGGGCCGTCACCGGCGCCACCCGCGGCATCGGCGACCAGGTGCGCGGCGCACTGGCGCAGTTCCCGTTGGGCCAGCCGGTAGGCGGGCCAGGCAAATGAACCGCCTGCCGCGCATCCTGCTCATCGCCGCCGTCATCGCCGCGCCGCTGCCGCTCTGCGCGCAGCAGGCCGATGACTACGCCGCCATGCTGTCCTACCTCAACACCAGCCGCATCGACGGCCGCGCGTTGTCCGGCGCCGAGGGTGCCATCACCGTCAACATGGTCGCCGGCGACCTCAACCAGCAGGCCAACCTGCTGGGCATCGCCAACGGCCGCAACGCCCATATCGCCGTCAACGCGCGCCAGCAGCAGGCCGACAACCAGGTGACCGGCGACGGTCCCCTGCACGCCAGCGCCAGCATCGGTGGACAGGCACTCAACGGCGCCAGTGGCGTCGCCATGATCAACCAGGCCAGCGGCACCGGCAACGCGACGCGCAACGTCGTCACCGCCACGCTGGCGCAACAGGGCATACGCGAGTCGAACGATGCGGCCTTGGCCGCGTCGGGGGCGCTTGCGTCAGCAGGGGGGCAGGGGGCCGTCAATCGCGGTCGGCCGGCCGGAACCCGCAGCGTCGCGGTGGAAGGCACCGCGCTGCAGGGCTTCGACGGCGTCCTGCAACTCAATCAGATCGCGGGATCCGGCAACGCCACCGCAAACCAACTGAGCATCTCGGTGCAGTCCACCCCGTGAGTAGTCACATCCACCCGATTGTCTGTGATGAGAGAGAGGGCACCATGAACACCAACATGCACCGTACCGTATTGGCCATCGCGATCGCAGCCGCGTCCGCGTCCGTCGCCGCGCAGGACAACCAGAACCAGAGCGCGTTCATCAACCACCTGCACAACGTGGTGGAAACGCGCACCAACCTCAACACCAACGTCGATACCGATGTTGATACCAACATCGACACCAACATCGAAACCAATACGCGCAACGACAACGATTCGCGTACCTGGAACCGTACCTGGAACAACACCCGCAACAACAACACCACCAGCAACACCGATACCACCAACAACAGCACCACCAACAGCAGCGTGACCCGTACCCGCGACGTCACCGTCAACGAGAACGTCAACAAGACCAGTAACATCCAGGCCGACGAGCGCCAGGAAAAGAACAACCACGGCGTCGACGTCAACCTTGAAAAAGACATGCGCCTGAGTTCGGACGTGAACTTCTCGGGAGATCCGGAAATCACCGGCTCGATCGACCTCGACTCGGCCGCCATCGCCATCATCGACAACCGCCAGTCGATCACCGACAACGCCGCCTCCAACAGCCTGGTCACCAACAGTGCCTCGATCGCCGATGACGTCGGCTCCGATGCCTCGGGCAACCTCGGCTTCAACGTCGCCGCTGGCGACAACAACGCCCAGGACAACGCCGCGTCGCTGTCCGCGGCCGATGCCTCCTTCAGCTTCGGCATGGCCGACGCCGAAGTGTTCGTCAACCAGTACGGCGCCGGCAACACCACCCTCAACTCCGGCGTGACCAACGCCGCAGGCCTGGGCGGCAATGCCTTCAGCAACGCGTCGGGCAACATCGGTGCCAACGTCGCCTCGGGCAACAACAACGAGCAGAAGAACGCGCTCGCCGCCTCGGTGGCCACCAGCGCCTATGCGACCTCGAGCATCAGCTCCAACCAGGTCTCCACCGGCAACAGCGTGGCCAACGCCGGCTACCTGCGCTCCATGACCGACACCGTCAACGTCAGCCTGCGTGGCCGCGTCGCCGGTGGCACCCTGGCCGTGGGCGCCGGCACCTACAGCGGCAGTGGCAGCGCCTACCAGAAGGACAACTACTACCTGGATTCCTGGAGCGGTGAACTGCCGCACCCGGGTGGCAACCCGACCGGCCACCTCGACATGGACAACGAGATCCAGAACGCAACGGCCAACCCGAACCGGGAAGGCGTGGGCGGTATCGCCTTCGATACCGATGAAAGTGGCACCAGCCGGTTCGTCGAACTGGGCGTGGCCGATCTGTATGCCAGCCTGAGCGGCACCGTCTCCACCACCCGTTGGGTGAACGTGGATGCGACCAACACCGCGGCGTTGTCCGGCAGTGCGTTCTCCGGCGCCTCCGGCAACATCGGGGTGAACGTGGCGGCCGGTACCGGCAACCTGCAGGCCAACAGCCTGGCCCTGGCCGTTGCGCAACCGTCCACCGGCGGCGGTGGCGGCACCGGCGAGTAACGTGATGTCCGTTTTCGCAAGCAGTACGCGTTGAGCGCAACAAACCCGGCTACCCGCCAGTAGCCGGGCTCCCGGGAGTCCCTGTCCCATCCTCCCCCTTTGGGGCAGGGGCTCCCTCCTTTTTCCGGAGTGACGTCGATGTTGAAGCAAGCGCTGTGCGGATCGTTGCTGTGGCTGATGCTGCCGTTCGGCACTGCACGTGCCGGTGATGTCGGCTTCAGTGGGGTGCTGCCCAACGGGGCGGTGCTCACCCAGCGCGTGGAAAGCATGCAGGAACGGCGCTTCCGCAACGTGGTGCGGCAACACACCGATTACAGCTGTGGCGCGGCGGCGCTGGCCACCATCCTGCGTTACGCCTACCACCTGGAAGCCGACGAAGGCACGGTGATCGAAGGGATGATGGGGGTCTCGGACCCGCAACTGGTCCACCAGCGTGGGTTCTCGCTGCTGGACATCAAACGGTATGTCGAATCGATGGGCATGCGCGGACGCGGCTACCGCGTCAACGAGGAGCGCCTGCGCTCACTGCGCGTGCCCGGGCTGGTGTTGATGGATGTGCGTGGCTTCCGCCACTTCGTGGTCCTCAAGCAGGTTCGCGACGATGTGGTCGATGTCGCCGACCCGATCCTGGGCAACCGCAGCATTCCCGTCAGCGAATTTCTACAGGCGTGGCCGTCGCGCGCCGTGTTTGTCGTGATCGGTAGTGACTTTGATCGCAACACGGTGTTGCTGCTCCCCGGCGAACGGCCCAGCGCGCGTTCGCTGTACGCCCGGCAGGGGCCGATCACCGACGCGGAACTGGTCGATTTCGGTTTCACCCACGCCGACTTGTTCTAGGAGGCACCATGAACATTGCACTGTGGACGCAGCGCGTGCTGCTGCTGACCCTGCTGGGGGCAGCGCCGCTTCACGCCGAAGAAGGTCGGCCCGGCAAGGGCCTGAATGAGATACCCGATCCCGAGCTGAGCCTGATGCGTGGGCGCTATACGGTCAACGGCAACAGCGTGGCCTGGTTCGGGGTGACCATGATCACCCAGTGGAACAGTGGCGGGCAGGCCGCGCGCAGCGCACTCACGCTGGGCATGGATTTCAGCCACGGCGCTACGCCGAAGGTCAGCTTCAGTCCGTCGGTGACGGTGACCGCCGCCGATGCGCCGCTGCCGGTGACGCCCGGTCGCAGCATCGATGCGAGCGGCCTGCAGAACGTGGCGGGCCTGACCCAGAGCATCCAGGTCGCCGGTGACGGCAATGTGGCCAGCAACACCACCCACCTCAACGTACGCGATGGCATTGCACCGGCCGAAGGCAGCGCGGGGCCGACCCTGGCCAGCGTGCAGCAGGGCGGGGTCAGCGCGGTGGCGCAGCTGGACGGCAACACCGCCAAGGTGCAGGTGCAGATCGAGGGCGTCGGCGCGGTGCAGCAGTGGATCCGCAACGGCAGCGTCGGCCAGAGCATTGCCATCGGCAGCGATGGCCAGGCGGTGAGCAACCGCATGCAGATCGATCTTGTCCGGCAGTCGCTGGCCAGCAACGTCCCGCTCGGCCAGAACGTGGCCCAGGCGATGACGCTGGTGCGCGGTGTCGGCATGGGGCCCGGCCAGTAATCCAGGGCCGGGCAGGGGGAGTGACAACACAACCGTGGGCCAAGGCACATGCACACCTCGATACACGCAACCCCGTTGGCGCTGGCGGCGCTGGCACTGATGGCGGCCGCCGGCGCACACGCGCAGCCCGCACCGGCCGACGAAGCCGACGTCAAGGCACTGATCACCCAGCTGGAAACACTCAAGGCCAACTACGCGCAGGAAGTGCGTCGCCTGCGCGAGCTGGACATGCAGGTGCAGGCGATGCAGGCGCGGCTGTCTGGCAAGACCGCGCCGATCGCGGGCGCCAACGCCGGGCCGCCCCCTTTGCCAGCCGACACCCCGGCTGCCGCGCCCAGCGCCGACGGCTATGCCAGCAGCGCTGCCGAAGCGCAGCAGGCCAAGCAGCCCTCGCGACGCAGCGTGGATGACGTCAAACAGCAGCAGGCGGCGTTGTTCAGCCGTCGCTTCACCATCGAAAACAGCCTCACCTACTCACGCTATGACCGCAAGCAGGTCACCCTCAACGGTTTCCTGGCCCTGGATGCGATTTTCCTGGGCAACATCGCCATCGAAAACGTCGAGTCGGACACGCTGACCTACAACCTGGCCGCGCGCTGGGGTGTCAGCCCGCGGCTGACCTTGAACCTGGACGTGCCCTACCTGGCGCGCAAGACCGTGTTCCAGAAAGGTGGTGCCGGGGGCTCGGCGGCGGCGATCGCGCAGGAGGAAACCACCGGCAACGGCATTGGCGATGTCGGGATGAGTGCCAACTACCGGCTGTTTGCCGAGCATGGCCGCTGGCCGGAAACCGTGCTGACGGCCGGTGCCACCGCGCCGACGGGGCGCGCGCCGTATGGCGTGGACTGGAAGGTACTCGAACGCGACGATGACGACTTCATCCGCTTCGCCGTGCCCGAACAACAGCCCACCGGCAATGGGGTATGGCAGGCCAACATCGGCCTGTCGGCAGTGAAGACGGCTGATCCGGCGATCCTGTTCGCCAACGTCGGCTACATCCATTCCTTCCCGCGCAGCTTCGACGACCTGGACGCGAATCCGGACACGGTCAATCCCGGGGAGGTGAAGCTGGGTGGGTCGTATTACTTCGGTGCGGGGGTGGCGTTCGCGTTCAATGAACGCACCAGCCTGAGCATTTCCTTCAGCGACAAGTTGAGCAGCCGCGCTTCCACCCGCTACCGCAACGGCCAATGGCTGAAGGTGATTGGCAGCGACGCCAACGCCGGCACGCTCAATCTGGGCATTACCTACGCGCTCAACCGCAACACCACCCTGGTCAGCATGCTCGGGATCGGCCTCACCCCGGACGCGCCGGACTTCACCCTGGCCTTCAAGGTGCCGTACATGCTGTGAGCGCATCGACGCACGGCATGTACGGGTGTGCGTTCCGCCTGGACCGCTGCGCCTTCGGCGCGCGACGTGCGTTGCCGGAGGCCTATGCACTGCACCTGACCCCGCGCATTCGCGCGCCCTCTTCAACAAAGGGGCCTCCTCCTCGGATGGAACTGCGGAAGGAGCTGGATGGTTTTTCGGTTCAGCGCAGCTCGGGCAGGGCCAGCTGATGTTTGCGGCAGAGGCGGTAGACGGTGACGCGTGAGACCTGCATGTGCCGTGCGCAGGCGGTGATGTTGAAATCGCTCTGGCGCAGGGCGCGCAGCAGGGTTTCGCGTTCGGCGAGTTGGCGCGCGTCGTGCAGCAGCTTCTGCGGTACGTGCGGCTGCGCCGGTACCAGTTCCAGATCGGCCACGCCGATCAGCTCAGCGTCGGTGACGATCGCTGCGCGTTGTACGCGGTTGAGCAGTTCGCGCACGTTGCCCGGCCAACTGAAGCGCTCCAGCGCACGTCGTGCCTCCGCACTGAAGCCGCGGGCGCGGGTGACGTGGCGATCGCGGAAGGTCGCCAGGAAGTGGTGCGCCAGCAGCAGGATGTCGCTGCTGCGATCGCGCAATGGCGGCAGCGGCAGGCGCAGGACATTCAAGCGGTAGAACAGGTCGCGGCGGAACTGCCCATGCTCGACGGCCTGCTCGAGGTCGACGTGGGTGGCGGCCAGGACCCGTACGTCCACGGCCAGGGGCCGGTTGCTGCCGACGCGCTCGACGGTGCCTTCCTGCAGCACGCGCAGCAGGTTGGTCTGTGCATCCAGCGGCAGATCGCCGATTTCATCGAGAAACACGGTGCCGCCGTTGGCGGTCTCGAACAGCCCCAGGCGCCGGCCCGCTGCGCCGGTGAAGGCGCCGCGCTCGTGGCCGAACAGCTCGGACTGGACCAGCGCGGCCGGGATCGCACCGCAGTTCACCGCCAGGAAAGGCCGGTCATGACGCGGCGAGAGCGCGTGCAGTGCCTGCGCAGCCAGCTCCTTGCCAGTGCCGGTTTCGCCGGTGATCAGCACGGGCAGGTCGACCGGGGCGAACTTGCGGATCGCAGCGCGGGTGACCTGCAGGACGGCGCTCTCGCCAATGAGATGTTGGGGGCCGTGTGCGACGGGGTGCGCGGCCTGGCCGGACAGCTGTTGCAGGCGTTGGACGATGCGGCCAAGTTCGATCGGCGCGGTCCACGTTTCGGTGCAGGCGGCCAGCAGGGGCTGCAGGGCGGGGGGGGCGGCCGCTGCGCCGGCGGGCAGGATGGCCAGCAGGGTCATGTGGCGGTGCTCCTCGAGCAGCGTCTCAAGCCGGGCCAGGTTGGCCGGCAGCGCGCCGCGCAGGTCCAGCAGGCCAACGACCTGATCGTTGCCGCGCATGCCGATGGCCACGCAGTCGTCGGTGGCCACGCCGCGGACCTGCCAGCCTGCGGCCGCAAGCACTGCGCGTTCGGCCGGTTGCGGTTGCCCAAACCAGATCACACACCGGGACGGGAGATCAGGGACTGCCGCCATGCGTCACCTTGCTGAAAAGGATCACAGGCGGAATTCACTGCAGGTCTGGTGGCCGTGGACGTGCCGCCCCACGTCCGGGTCCGCGGCCGGCCGGAACGCCGGCAGGCACTGGGTGTACTGGCAATTGCTTGAACAACATGAGGGACAACGCCGGTTGGGGGCGGAAGCGGCCAGGGCAACTGCGTAGGCGGCCGTCGGTGGGTCGGGCGCTGGGCCCCCATGCCCTTTCCGGCGACGCCCCCGGCGTCGGCCTGCGGCCGCCCCCTCCTCCTTTATTTCGCCTCCAAGGGCATAGGGGCCCAGCGCCCGACCCACCGACGGCCGCCTACGCAGTTGCCCTGGCCGCTTCCGCCCCCAACCGGCGTTGTCCCTCATGTTGTTCAAGCAATTGCCAGTACACCCAGTGCCTGCCGGCGTTCCGG
>NZ_JBFULC010000102.1:0-8312 GCF_056400525.1 Stenotrophomonas sp. P5_A9 | reverse complement strand
ACCTGCGGGCGGGTAKCTGCGGAGCCGGCCAGCGGCCGGCACTACCTGCGAGCGGGTATCTGCGGAGCCGGCCAGCGGCCGGCACTGCCCGGTCACATTCCGTCGCTGCGGTCGTCATACTCGGCTCACCCCCGGGAAGGACGCCATGACGCTGCTGCTGACCACCACCCTGGAACGCGACCTGCCCGCCGCCGCCAAGGGCTGCACGCAGTCCTATGGCCGCATCGTGCTGGCCTGCCAGAACACCGTCACCGCGATCGCCCTGGCGATCACCCGTGACGTGCAGGCCAGCGAAGACATCGCCCAGGAAGCCTTCATCAAGGCCTGGCAGCAGCTCACCCAGCTGCACAACCCGTCCAGCTTCCTGCCCTGGCTGCGCCAGATCACCCGCAACCTGGCCCGCGACTGGCTGCGCGCCAACCGCGGCCGACCGCTGTCCGGCGAAGCGGCCGAGATCGCGATCAACATGGCCGCCGATCCCGGCCCGACCGCGCCCGAGCGGATGCAGCGGGTGGAAGAAGAACTGGCGGCCGAGGAAATCATCTCGGCGCTGCCCGAAGACGCCCGGGAAACCCTGCTGCTGTACTACCGCGAAGGCCAGAGTTCGCAGCAGGTGGCCGAGCTGCTGGGCCTCAGCGACGCGGCGGTACGCAAGCGGCTGTCGCGCGCCCGCGCCAGCGTGCGCGAAGAGATGCTGCGCCGCTTCGGCGACTTCGCCCGCAGCAGCGCCCCCAGCGCCGCCTTCGCCACCACCCTGGCCTCGGTGCTGATCATCGCCGCCCCCGGCACGGCCAGCGCCGCGATCCTGCTCGGCACCGGACTGGGCACCAGCAAGCTGGGCCTCGGCGGTGCCACGTTGTCCGGCGGCACCGCGCTGGGCTCGTTGAGCGCCGCGCTCAGCCAGACCGCCGCCCCCGGCCAGATGTTGGGCATCGGCACGGTCGTCGGCAGCCTGCTTGGCGGCATGCTCGGCAGCTACCTTGGCGGGCGCTATCTGCTGTCCTACGCGGAAACCCCGCGCGAGCGCGAGCAGGTCCGCGCATTCGTGGTCCTCAGCAGCGTCACCGCGCTGGTGATGTGCCTGTCGGTGCTGATGCTGAGCGTGCTGGAGGCACCGGTCTGGCTGCTGCTGACTGCGATGGCGGCGGGCATGGGCGCAGTGAACTATCAGTGCCTGTTCCCGCTGCAGAAAGTGATGGCGCCCATGCTGGCGCGCGATGCCGCCCGCCATGGCCGCCGTGGACCGAACTGGAAGTACCAGCTGATGTACGGCCGCGCGGCGATCGTGGTGGTCACCCTGGGGGTGGCGATCCTGGTGCTCTACAGCCTGCGGCAGACCGGTCGGCTGTAGAAACGACACAGCGCCGGTCGATGACCGGCGCTGTGTGTTTACCCGTGGATCGGCTTACTTGGTGGCCGGTGCCTTCGGCGGCATCGGCGGCTTGCCATCGCGGTGCTTGCCATCGCCGTGGCCCCCACGCGGACCACCGAACGGGCCCTTGGCGGCGTCGAACTCGGCCTTGCTCAGCTGGCCGTCCTTGTTGGTATCGGCTGCGGCGAACCAGGCGTCACGGTGCTGCTTCATGCGCAGCTCGCGGTCGGCCTTGTCCAGGTAGCCGTCCTTGTTGACATCCATCTGGTCGAAGCGGGCGGCCAGGCGCGGATCGGCCTTGGCTTCCTCGCGGCTGATGCGGCCATCCTTGTTGGTGTCCAGCTTGGCCATCCTGTCACCGCCGCCACCCGGGCCACGCCCATGCCGCTTGCCGTGCCAGCGCGGCATTTCCTCGCGCGAGAGCTTGCCATCCTTGTTCTTGTCCAGGGAGTCGAACTGCGCGGCCAGGCGCGGGGCCTTGGCCGCCTCGGCACGGTCGATGACGCCATCGCCGTTGGTGTCGAGCGTGGGGCGGGCCGGCGGGTCGGCGGGCGTCGGCGCATCGGCGGCGACCGCCAGGCCGGCAGCGCCGGTGGACAGCAGCAGGGCCAGCAGCAGAAGGGGTTTGCGATTGCGCATGGATCACTCCGGTTCGTAAGGTATCGGCGTGCGGTGCGTGGCACCCACACCGGTAACAACGCCCGGGCGGCGGCGGCGTTGACAGCCTGGCCGGCGATGTTCATTTGGCAGACAGTCGCGCCCCCTGCGACGCCCCGGCGCTATGCTGGGCGCATGGCAATACACGGCGACCGCGACGACGAGCTGCGACTGTTCCAGACCGGTGACCACCCTTGTGGTTACTGGCCGGAACGGGCCGCGCGCGACCTGGTGCTCGATCCCCAGGACGCGCGCCTGGGCACGCTTTACCCGATGGCGCTGAGCTGGGGCTTCCGCCGTTCCGGCGACCTGGTGTACCGGCCGCACTGCGCCAACTGCCACGCCTGCGTGTCGGTGCGTGTGCCGGTGGCGCGCTTCGCCCCGGACCGCAGCCAGCGCCGCTGCCTGGCTCGCAACGCCGACCTGGAAGTGCGGATCGTGGCCGCCGAGCAGACCGAAGAGCAGTTCGCGCTCTACCACCGCTACCTCACCCACCGGCATGCCCAGGGCGGCATGGACGAACACGGCCCGCATGAGTTCGACCAGTTCCTGATCGGCCAGTGGGCGCAGGGCCGCTTCATGGAACTGCGTGCGCCCGCCGAGGCTGGCCGCCGTGGCGCCCTGCTGGGGGTGGCGGTCACCGACGTGACCCCGCAGGGGCTGTCGGCGGTGTACACGTTCTTCGACCCCGACCAGGCCCACCGCAGCCTGGGCACCTTCGCCATCCTGCAGCAGATTGCCTGGGCCCGTCGCGAGCAGCTGCCGCACCTGTACCTGGGGTATTGGATCCGCGACCACCGCAAGATGGACTACAAGCGCCGCTTCCGCCCGCTGGAGGCTTACGACGGCCGCCGCTGGCACGCCTTCGACGACGAACTGGACGGGCGTTGACGCAGCATTGCAATGCGTCCGGGTGCAAAATAGGCCGATGAACGCCCATCCCCTGATCCTTGCCCTGGCCCTGCTGTGCAGCGCCTGCGCCCAGTCCCCTGCCAAGACCGCCGCCATGCCGGAAGCCCCCACCGCGCCGCTGCGGATCGCCACCTACAACACCTCGCTGTACAACGACGAGACCGGCGGGCTGATCGCCGAGCTGGAAGGCGACAGCGAACACGCGCGCAAGATCGCCGCGGTGCTGCAGCAGGTGCGTCCGGACCTGGTGCTGCTCAACGAGTTCGACTACGACGACGCGCACCGTGCGGCCGACCTGTTCCAGCAGCGCTACCTGGAAACCGCCCAGCCCGGCGGCGCCGAGCCGCTGCACTACGCCTACCGCTACCTGGCCCCGGTCAATACCGGCGTGCAGAGCGGGCTGGACCTGGACAACAACGGCCAGATTGGCGGCGACGGCCGCGCGCGCGGCAACGATGCGTGGGGCTACGGCCTGCACCCGGGCCAGTACGGCATGCTGGTGCTGTCGCGCTACCCGATCGACGCGGCCAAGGTACGCAGTTTCCAGCTGCTGAAGTGGAGCACCCTGCCCGGCGCGCTGCGCCCGATCGACCCGCGCACCGGCAAATCCTTCTACAACGACCACGTGTGGTCGCAGCTGCGGCTGTCGTCCAAGTCGCATTGGGACGTGCCGGTGACCACCCCGAACGGCGTGGTGCATGCCTTGGTCTCGCACCCGACCCCGCCGGTGTTCGACGGGCCGGAAAAGCGCAATGCCGCGCGCAACCACGACGAACTGCGGCTGTGGCAGGAATACCTGTCGGCCGGCAGCAAACCGTGGCTGTGCGATGACCGCGGCCAGTGCGGCGGCCTGCAGCAGGACGCGCGCTTTGTGATCCTGGGTGACCTGAACAACGATCCGGTCGATGGCGATGGCCGCCACGAGGCAATCGTGGAGCTGATCGAACATCCGCGCGTACTGCGCTACCCGACCCCGCGCAGCGTGGGTGCCGAGCAGACCAGCCTGGCATATGCGGAAAAGGGCATCGCGCGCAAGGGCGCGCCCTTCCATGCCACCGGCGATTTCGGCCCGAAGGCCGGCACCATGCGCCTGGATTACGTGCTGCCGTCGGTCGGTTTCAGCTACGTGGGCAGCGGCGTGTTCTGGCCGGACAACAACCGCCCGGAGGCGAAGATCGCCGACGGCAGCGATCACCACCTGGTGTGGGTGGATGTGAAGTAACCCGCAGTACCACGGTCAAGAAAACGGCGGGCATTGCCCGCCGTTCTTGCATCTGCAGTACGTCGCCGGAAGACAACGCGCGGCAGGATCAGGAGTGCAGTTCGATCCCGATTGCCTGGGCCGCCTCACGCGCGATCTTCCGCGCGTCCTCGATATCGGCGCCCCGCGCCAAGGTCACGCCGACGCGGCGATGGCCATGCACGGTGGGCTTGCCGAACAGGCGCAGCGATGAATCCGGATGTTCCAGCGCGGCGGCGACGTTGCTGAAGAACGGGACGCCTTCGCCATGGGCCAGCATCGCGCACGACGCCGAGGGACCGTTCTGGCGGATCAGCGGAATCGGCAGGCCGAGGATGGCGCGCGCATGCAGCGCGAATTCGCTCAGTTCCTGCGAGGCCAGGGTGACCAGGCCGGTGTCGTGCGGGCGCGGCGAGACTTCGCTGAACCACACCTCGTCGCCCTTCACGAACAGCTCCACCCCGAACAGGCCCCAGCCCCCCAGGTCGTCGGTGATCGCCTGCGAGATTTCCTCGGCACGCGCCAGCGCGCGCGGCGACATCGGCTGCGGCTGCCAGCTTTCGCGGTAGTCGCCGTCCTTCTGCCAGTGCCCGATCGGCGCGCAGAACGAGGTGCCTGCGGCGTGGCGCACGGTGAGCAGGGTGATTTCGTACTCGAAGTCGATGAAGCCTTCGACGATGCAGCGGCCGGCGCCGGCGCGGCCGCCGGTCTGCGCGTATTCCCAGGCCGGGGCGATGTCGCTCTCGCTGCGCAGCGTGCTCTGGCCCTTGCCCGAGGAGGACATCACCGGCTTGACCACGCACGGCAGGCCGATCACGGCCACGGCGGCGCGGTAGTCGGCCTCGGTATCCACGAACCGGTAGGGCGAGGTCGGCAGGCCGAGGGTTTCGGCGGCGAGCCGGCGGATGCCTTCGCGGTCCATGGTCAGGCGTGCGGCACGCGCGGTGGGCACCACGCGCTGGCCGGTTTCCTGCTCCAGCTGGACCAGGGTTTCGGTATGGATCGCTTCGATCTCCGGCACGATCAGGTGCGGCTGCTCCTTGGCGATCAGCGCGCGCAGCGCCATCGCATCGAGCATGTCGATCACATGCGCGCGGTGGGCGACCTGCATCGCCGGCGCGTCGGCGTAGCGGTCGGCGGCGATCACCTCCACCCCCAGCCGCTGCAGCTCGATGGCGACCTCCTTGCCCAGTTCGCCCGAGCCCAGCAGCAGGACGCGGGTGGCGGAGGGAGACAGCGGCGTACCGAGCGTGGTCATGGCGGTTCCGGACATTAGGGGGCGGGAGGGCATTCTAGAGCGTCGGCCGGAAAGCGGGCAGACCGACTTGCATTGTGATATCAATTTGATATCTTTTGATTCAATTGCCCAAGGACGCCCCGCCATGAAAGAGAAGACCCTCCGCTCACTGTCCGGCCTGCCGTTCCTGCTGCTGGTGCTGGTCCTGCTGGGGCTGTCGGTGTGGCTGTTCATCTCCGGCGCGCGCGCGTTCCCGGTGGCGCCCACCTGGATGCTGAGCGGCGTGGCGCTGGCCATCCTGGCCCTGCTCAGCCTGACCGGCCTGTACACCGTGCAGCCCAACCAGGCGGTGGTGGTGAGCCTGTTCGGCAAGTACGTGGGCACGGTCAAGGACAACGGTCTGCGCTGGAACAACCCGTTCTTCAGCAAGAAGAAGGTCAGCCAGCGCGTGCGCAACTTCGAAAGCGGCAAGCTCAAGGTCAACGAACTGGACGGCAGCCCGATCGAGATCGCCGCGGTGATCGTGTGGCAGGTGGTCGATGCCTCCGAGGCGGTCTACAACGTGGACGACTACGAGAGCTTCGTGCACATCCAGTCCGAATCGGCGCTGCGCGCGATGGCCACCAGCTACCCCTACGACCAGCACGAGGACGGCCAGCTGTCGCTGCGCAGCCACGCCGCCGAAATCTCCCAGCACCTCAAGGACGAACTGGCCGAGCGCCTGGCCGACGCCGGCGTGCAGGTGATCGACGCGCGCATCAGCCATCTCGCCTACGCCCCGGAAATCGCCCAGGCGATGCTGCAGCGCCAGCAGGCCAATGCGGTGATCGCCGCACGCACGCGCATCGTCGCCGGTGCGGTGGGCATGGTCGAAATGGCGCTGGCCGAACTGCAGAAGAACGGCGTGGTGCAGCTGGATGAGGAGCGCAAGGCGCACATGGTCAGCAACCTGCTGGTGGTGCTGTGCTCGGACCGCGGCACCCAGCCGGTCATCAATGCCGGGTCGTTGTACTGAGCCATGAGCGAGAAGAAAGCCTATCCGCTGCGGATCAACGCCGACATCCTGGCGGCGTTGCAGCGCTGGGCCGATGACGAGCTGCGCAGCGCCAACGCGCAGATCGAGTACGTCCTGCGCGATGCCCTGCGCAAGGCCGGCCGCCTTCCCAAACCCGATTCGAGCAAGGAGAGCAAGGAATGAGCAAGCGCTGGAGCTATTTGACCGTCGAGCTGCAACCGTCGTGGACGGGGTTGAAGCCGGATGAGATGCAGGCCGAACTCAACCGGCACGGCCAGCTCGGCTGGGAACTGGTGAACGTGCTGCAGACCCAACCGATGGGCGTGGCGCTGTTGATCTTCAAGAAGGAGATCTGAGATGGCCGCGCCCTCGCCTGCCGTCAACGACTTCGCCGTCGCCCCGGCCCCGGTCTGGCACCTGCTGTGGCTGTGGGTGCCCATGCTGGCCAGTGCGGCGCTGATCGTGGTCACCACGCTGCAATCGGACCAGCGCACGCCATACGAACTGGGCTTCACCGTGCCCTTCCTGGTGGTGCTCACTGCCGTGCTGAGCGCGATGTTCTTCCGTCGCCGCATCCGCCTGCAGGACCGTCAGCTGGAGGTGGTCTCCACGTTCTATCGCAAGCGCGTGCCGGTGCAGGACATCGTGCTGGAGCGCGCACGCGTGGTGGACCTGGCCGAGCATGGCAGCCTCAAGCCGACGACCAAGACCAATGGCTACGGCATGCCGGGATTCCAGTCCGGGCACTACCGGATGCGCGACCGCAGCAAGGCGTTCTGCCTGCTCACCGACAGCAGCCGCGTGCTGTACCTGCCGCTGCGCGACGGCAGCGCGCTGGTGATCAGCCCCGAGAACCCGCGCGCGCTGCTGACGGCCCTGCAGGCGCTGGCCGCGCCCGGCCGCACGCACTAAGCTGACCCCATGCGCCGCGCCCCTGCCCTGCTGATCAACACCGCCGACATCGAATTGTGGCCCGGCGGCCTGCTGCGCGCGCGCAGCAACGCCGACGCGCGTGCACTGGCCCAGGCGCGTTGGGTGCTTCGGCGCAAACGCGATGGTCGCTACCTGGCGGTGGTGTCCGCGCATGGGGTGCTGCCGCTGGTGCCACGGCTGATGCGCGAACACGGCATCGAGGCCGCGCTCGATGCGCTGGACGCGCAAGGGCTGGCACAAGGGCGCGGCAGGGCGGACGCATCCCTGCTGCCGCTCAGCGGCCTCCAACAACGGCTGGAACAGCTCGGCATCGATGCAGACGCGTATGAAAAGGCAACCGGCCTGGCGCTGGAGGCCGAACCGGCGCACCTGCGCCTGGCCGGCGTCGACCGCTACCGCCGTCCGCTCTGGCTGCGTCGCAGTGCCGCGCGCGGGTGGCAGCGTCTGCGCCAGCAGGCGGCGGTAGATGGGATCGCGCTCGATGCGATCTCCGGTTATCGCAGCCATGCCTACCAGCTGGGCATTTTCGAGCGCAAACGCGCGCGCGGCCTGGACGTTTCCGACATCCTCAAGGTCAATGCCGCCCCGGGCTACAGCGAGCACCACAGCGGCTTCGCGCTGGACATCGGCACACCCGGCGAGCCACCGGCCGAAGAGGGTTTCGAACACACGGCGGCATTTGCCTGGCTGCAGCAGCACGCGGACCGTTTCGGGTTCCAGCTGAGCTACCCGCGCGACAACCCGCATGGCATCGTCTACGAACCGTGGCACTGGTGCTGGCACCAAACCGGGTAGTGCCGAGCCATGCTCGGCAGCTTCTGTCTGCTGGGTCTGCAAGCCTGGTAGTGCCGAGCCATGCTCGGCAGCTTCTGCCTGCCGGGCCAGCGAACGTGTAGAGCCGAGCCATGCTCGGCAGCTTCTGCCTGCCGGGCCAGCGAACGTGTAG
>NZ_JBFULC010000101.1:0-8422 GCF_056400525.1 Stenotrophomonas sp. P5_A9 | reverse complement strand
TGCACGGGCTGACCATCCAGTGCCGCCACTTGGTCCAGCATGATCACCGGCACCTGCACTTCGGCCAGCACCGGCTGTAGCGCCGAAACGCTCAGTACATGGCGCGGGCTGCTGTCGGCCAGCATGTAGCCCAGACGCGCGGCCGGATACCCCGGGTCCAATGGCAAATACGCACCACCGGCCTTGAGCACGCCCAGCAACGCCACGACCATGTCCATCCCGCGCTCCAGGCAGACCCCGATCCGATCATCCGGCCCTACCCCCAGACCCACCAGATGATGCGCAAGCTGATTGGCACGCCTGTTGAGCTCGCCGTAGGTCAGCGTCCCACCCTCGAACTCAATGGCAATCGCTTCACTCGTGCGCCGTACCTGTGCTTCAAACAGCGTGTGGATGAGGTGCGTCTCACCGAAGGGCTGCGATGTAAGGTTGAAGCCGCTGACTACCTGCTGCCTCTGAGCAGGCTGCAGCCAAGGCAACGTCCCCATAGGCGCACTGGAGTCCGCGATCATCCCCCCCACGATCATGTCCAGGTGGCCGGACCACCGCTCTATGGTGTCACGACTAAAAACATCCGGGCGAAACACCAGCTCTGCTCCGGTTCGGTGCGCCTCGTCATAAAGACGCAGCACTACCGTACAGCCGAACACCGTGTGCGATGCCGAAGCAGACGAGATCACTACCCCAGCGTCGAACGGCGCGATGCGATCACCCCAGCCGGCGTCCCGTAGCACCCGCACCGCCTCCGACAATGACGGCAAGGCACAGGCAAGCGCCCGGCCCCTCGCGGCCTCTACTTGGCCTATCCACTCCCATGCACTGGCTTCCTGCTGGCGGTAGCGCATGACTCCCACCACCGACGGACGCCAGTCGCGCTGGTCGAACAGTCCCAGCAGACCGTCAGCCTGTGAGCCCAGACGGCTCAGCAATTCCATCCAGGCAGCAATCCACACACTCTGGGCAGACCCGCCGCTTTGCCCGCTCCAGGCGATGATGGCATCCGCCGTTGAGCGCAGCGCCGGCACGCTGTCCAGATGCAGCGGTGCATCGTCACTGCGGTGGCCATCGGCCGGAAGATCCAAGGTCGGCGCTGCATCGTGCAGCGTCGCGCTCCAGTTCGTTACGCGCGCCTGCCAGGCATCCCAGCTGATCCAGTCGGTGCCTGCGCCAACTGCGACCTGCACCAACGCCCGCTCACCGGTGAGCTCGAAATAGCGACGTAGCAACGCGAACACTGCGTGTTGCCGGTCCGCATCAGAGCCGTCCAGGTCCGCCACGACAGCGAAAACGCTATGGCCATCCGCATATCGGTGTGCGACGGAGAAGAGCGCAACCCCGTCCATCGCTGCGCGACCAGCGGCTATGGCGCACTGCAGCGCATCGACACCTTCCGGATTGGTGCAGTGCAGTGCGGCCCTCCCCTTTGAACCACCGTGCGAGACCTCCCAATCACGTGCGCACAGCTCAGCGACGTCGGCCAGCAACTGCGGACGCAGTTGATCGGGCCACCGCAGTACGCACGCACCCGCAGCGACGCCCTCCACCTGCAGCAGCGGCAACCCGCCCGTTGCCGGCAGCGGAACGGGCGCGTCGAAGTCGGAGAGCATTGCTTCGATGGACGCCATGAATCGCTCTGACAAATGCGCTACGAATTCCTCCGATAGTCCCAACTGCGTATTGATCGTCACCAGCAAGCCATCAGCCGGGTTGCCGCTCACCTGTGTCGACAGCAGGAAGTTGCTTTCCTCAAATTGCTCCCCCATCTCCACGCGGAGCCAATCGACCTTCATCAACTCGGTGGCAACCTTGAAGTTGGTATAGGTAAAGTTCGCCTGCACCGAGAGATGCGGATTCCGCCGCAGGACACTGGCAAGCGCATGCCGACGATAGGGCTTTGCATCGGCTTCGGACGTTGTCAGTTCCCTGGCAAGTCCGCGCCAGCTCGTGCCACCCCGTATCAACACTGGGGTAACGTTGAGGAACAAGCCGACCAGATTCTGTCCGCCGTGCGCCTCCGGGCGGCCGTGATCGGTCATGCCGCTCAGCACATCGCCACCGCCCATCACCGCGCGCAGCACCTGCCCATGTGCCATCAGCATCAAGGTCTTCAGCTGCACTCCCTCACGACTTGCAAGGCTTTCCAGACCGCGCGCGAGGCCCCCCGGCATCGTGTAATGATGGCGCCGCAGCTGATGTCCGCCCCCGGGTGCGGGGCGCAGTTGGGGCAGCGGTGGAAGCGAGCTGCAGAACCCATCCCACCAGGCAATGGAAGGAGCATCGCGTTCATCGTCGAGCGAACTGGCTACGTAGTCGGCAAAACGCAGCCCGCCGGCGTCAAACACGTCAGCCAGTGCTGCACCTTCCCGGCGTTGATGATAGAGCTCCAAGATCTGTCGCTGTACGGTTGCCATGCTCCAGCCATCGAGAATGGCGTGGTGCGCATCGACGATGCACTGGATGCGGTCATCCGCCAATTTCAGGAGGGTGAAACGGATTAGCGTTGGCCCCCGCAAGTCCAGCACGGTAGCCTTGATGCGAGAGATGGCATCTTCGATGCAGGCAGCCTGCGCGGCCGGCGACAAGGCGCTCAGATCCTCCTGTTCCACCCATGCTTGCGCATCGGCATGAACCAACTGCAGCGGCACGGAGTAGCTGCCCAAGTCGAAGCCGGTGCGTAGTACGGGCTGCATCGCAACCACCGCTTCTATGGCCTCGACAAACATTGCTTCGTCGTAGGCGAACTGCAGCTCGAAAGAGAACACGTCATGGTAACTGCCCCCCCCTTTGTCGAGCAGACCATGGAAGAGCATGCCCATCTGCAGCGGCGTGACTGGATAGGCGTCCTCAAGCCCCTCCGGAAGAACCTCACGATCAGCTGCTGGCACCAGCGCGAACGCTGCCACGTGCTCGGCTGAGACACCGGCTGGAATCCTCTTCTCAGTTTCCGACAGGTGATGCGCCAGTTGCCGCAGGCTGGGGTATTTGAAAATGTCGGCAACGGATACGTCCATGCCCGCCTGGCGAAGCTCGGCGACCGCCTGGATCGACAGGATCGAATCGCCACCCAGCGAGAAGAAGTCATCATCCAGACGACTGATCTTCGCGTGCAGTAGCTTCCTCCACACCTCGGCGATGAGCTCCTGGATCGGATCCAGTTCAAGGGCTGACGGTGCGAACGTCTGCTGGTGCTCCTGGAAGTACTCAAGCAGCGAGGTCCTGCAGACCTTGCCGTTGGGCGTCAAAGGCATCGTATCCACGAACAGGATATGTGCCGGCACCATGTGCCGAGGCAGCTGTTGCCAGAGCTTGGCCCTGAGCTGGTCCGCCGTCTGTTCCGCCTGGCCGCCGTCGACGAAGGCCAGAAGCATTTCCGTGCCCCGCTCTGCCAATACCTGGATGCTGACGTTCCGTCCAGGCAGCAACGCCGTAATATGATGAACGATCTCACCGAGCTCGACACGCTTGCCGCGAATCTTGATCTGTCCATCGCGACGACCCAGGTACACCAAGTTGCCATCAGCATCGTATCGACAATAGTCGCCCGTCAGGTATCCGCGCCCGCCGAGAACCGGAAGGTCCACGAAACTCTTCCCGGTAAGTTCCGGGCGCTGGTGGTAGCCCAGTCCGACGCCATCGCCGACCATCACCAGTTCGCCAACCACACCGCGTGGGCACAGTCTCTGGCTGCCATCCAGGACGTAAGCCCGGGTGTTCTGGATGGGCCGACCGATGACCACCTGTGGCAGGGCCAACCATTGTGCCTTGTCGGCAACGAAGGCTACGGATATATCCGCGCACTCGGTGGGTCCGTAGATGTTTGCGACCCGGCTGTTGCAGACCTCGCTGGACAGCCACGGACTCAGCTGCGAGCGGTCGAGCGCTTCCCCCCCCAATGCGAGCAGGCGCATGCTGGCCAAGGAATGGAAACCGGTCCGCTGCGCTTCTCGAAGCAGCGCATACGCCGCACTGGGCGCGCAGTTGATGATCGAAACACCTGCCGTCGCGATAACGTCCAGCAACCCGGCAGGATCGAAACCCTCGGCCGGAGCAAGGATAAGCTGTCCACCGGCGATCACCGGAGCAACGATGTTCTTCAGCGAGGCGTCAAAACCGATAGGGATCATGAGCAACAGGCGGCTCGCCGCATCCAGCTCGGCGAAGCGAACGTACCAATCGCAGAGGTTCGCAAAAGCCCGGTGGCTGATGAACACACCCTTCGGTAGACCTGTAGAGCCTGATGTGTACAACAGGTAGGCCGGTGACTCAGGGTCGATTACAGGGTAGCTTTCGTCGAACGTATCGTGTTCACCCAGTGTTTCCACATCAAGGGTGAAGCCGAAGAACTCCGGCAGGTAATCGGACAGCGAGGACCGGGTGATGATGATCGCTATGCTGCTGTCCGCAAGCGTATGCTCGGTATGATCGGCGGGATAGCTCGAATCCAGGGGAACCAGCACGCCGCCGGTACGCAAGACCGCGATGACCGCTGCTGCCATCTCAGGCGACCGCTCGAGATAGACGCCGACCCGGTCTCCCGGCCGCATTCCCATGCGCGACAGGCGCGAGGCTATACGGCCAACCATCGTCTGCAGCTGGCTGTAGCTGAGGTCCCCGACCGGAGACCGTACCGCTATGGCATCGGGAGTACGTTCCACGCTCTGGTCCAGGCCCTCGAAAAGCCGGGTGGCATCCACCTCCACATGCTCGCCCTGGACCAGAGGCAATAGCTGCTGTTCCAGCACATGGCCAAGCGTGCCATCAACGTCGGCCGCAGGATGGTGCAGGCATTCCTCGAGCAGCACAAAGTACATGTCCAGCCAGCGCGCCACCGTCTCCACGCGAAGCAGATCTCGGTTGAACCAGACCTTGACCTGTTCGCTGCTGACCTTGAGTGTCAGATCGTACTGCGAAAGCACGGTGTCGGAAGCGCGCTCACGCAGGGTTATGCCGTCGAACTGCTCGAGGTCGCGTGAGTCCCGAGCGTACAGGAACTTGACCTGAAACAGCGGCGGGAACGCCGGATCCCGTTCAACGCCAAGATCGTCGACAAGTTGGTCGAAGGGCATCTCCTGATAGTCAAGGGCATCCTTGACCGTCTCCTGTACCCCTTCCAGATAGCCTTCCACGCTCGCGCCAATTGGCACGACACAACGCAGTGCAAGCTGGTTGACGAAGAATCCCGCCGTATCTTGGGTTCCAGGATGCTCGCGGCCGTACACATCCGTGCCGATGAYCAGGTCACGCTCTCCCGTCAGCCGACTCAACAGGAGCGCGTAGGCACCGAGGTAGCAGGCGTACTCGCTTGACCTGTGTTCACGTGMGAAAGCCGCGACGCGTTGCTGCAACGCGCCAGGAAGCTTTCGCTCCAACAGCCGGCCGCGATACCCCTGCTGCGCCGGTCGCGGATGGTCAAGTGGCAGTTCAAGCACACCCTTGGCTCCGTGCAGCGTGTACGCCCAGTAGGATCGGGCCGGCTCGAGGGCACCCGCAGCAAAGCGCTGCACCTGCCACGCTGCGTAATCCATATAGGACGGGGGCAAAGCCGCCTCCGGCGCGTCCTGCCCCTCACCATCCAGACTGCGATAGGTCTTCGCAAGTTCCGCCACGAACTGCTGAATGGACCATTCATCCGTGGCGATATGGTGGAAACCCAGCATGAATACATGATGGTCATCGGCAAGGCGCAGCAGGCTGGCCCTGATCGGTAGCTCATCGGCAAGGTCGAAGGGACGATGCATCACGCGATCGCGCTGGTTCTCCAGTTCTGCTTCGGCAGACGCCGTTCCGCACCCGCTCAGATCGACCTGTTCCACCCGAAAAGTCAGGTCGCTGCGGAACCGCTGAGAAGCGACACCGTCCTGGACGAAGTACGTCGTGCGGTAGATACGGTGTCGAGCCACCACCCGCTCCAACGCCGCTACGAACCGCTCGCCATGCAACGGCCCATGCAGGGCCATTTCCACCGGAAGAATGAAGTGCGTTGCAAGCGGATCGTACTGATGCAGAAAGTACATGCGACGCTGTGCGAACGACAACGGTGCTTCGCTGACATCAGCGAATGCCGGCGGGCCCGATGCAATCTCGCTCGCTACCAGCGCCAGCAAGGCGTCCCTGTGCTGTTTCAACGCAGCGACGACATCCGCGGTAAGAAGCTCCTGCCCGCCAGTGACGCGCAGGCGCCCCTCTTCAACGACCAGATGGATGGCATTTTCATCGAGATATCGGACGAGCTGGAAGAGCTGCATGGACGCCTCTTGGTTCATTGGTGTTGCGCAGGCTGACTGCAAGGGGACACGTTCCGGTAGATGTTTCCAACCGCATCTCGAAAGTTGGCGGGACCGGTACGCAGAAGTATGTCGGGGGCGCTAGATGTTCCAGATACGCTTGGCAAACAGCCGTTCGGCATGGATGCCCGAGTCGGCGCATGATGCGAGCAGGCGATCAGATTCCAGAATCTGGCGCGCATCCTGGTCGTAGTCCATGCCCATGAAGTACTTAAACCAAGGCTCCATTCCCAGCGCATAGATATAGACTTCCGTCGGCTTGAAGATGGCGATCATCTTCTCTGCCGAGGCGCAGTCGGAGCCATTGAATCGCCGCGACTCATTGATCGCCCGTGGAATGGGCTTGGTGAACAGCGAGCCGTACAGCCAGCTCATCGGCG
The DNA here is from genome assembly GCF_056400525.1 of Stenotrophomonas sp. P5_A9. NCBI lineage: Bacteria > Pseudomonadati > Pseudomonadota > Gammaproteobacteria > Lysobacterales > Lysobacteraceae > Stenotrophomonas > Stenotrophomonas sp. P5_A9. The sequence goes on along the minus strand of NZ_JBFULC010000101.1, from coordinate 1,758 downwards.
CCCCAACACACTCCATGCCGATGAACAGCATGTCCACGTTTCCGGTGATCTGCGCGATGCGTTCGTACATGCGTTCATCCAGGCTGGACGAATCGGCACCCGAGAAGATCTTCTTGCCTGCAAACTCGAACAGCCAAGCGGCCTTGGAGCGGATGTTCAGATCTGCGTGCTCGCCCAGGAACGGGAGGTTGCGGATGGAGCCATCGACACATTGGATCGCCTCCATCTCCTCCAGTTCCTGTACCGGAAATCCGAGCTTCCCCAGCATCAGCTTCAGCGATGGATCCACCAGACTTCCTCCGCTGTTCTTCGGCACGAGCACGGTCCCAATCTTATGACGCAGCTGCAGAAGTGTTTCCAGGCACAGATGATCCATATGGGTATGGGTCAGGCACACATAGTCGATTTTCGCAGGCAGCTCACTGAAGCTGAGCACGCGGTCACCATGGCGGTCATCTCGCGCTGCAATGATCGGGTCGACCAGGATCGCTGTATGGCCAGACTCGATCAGGAGCCCGGCATGCCCCAGATAGCTCACGCGCAAGTTCCCGCCAAGTGCCACGTGTCGCACGGAGGGCGGCTCGGTGGTGAACAGATCTCTCAATGATAATTCGCCCGACTGTGCGTACCTGGAAAAGAGCATCTGCAGCTCTTCGCCACGCCGTGGCGTATCGCGCGTCGCAAAGATGGCGTCAACGATCTCATCGGCGAATGGCGCTTGCACGTGCAGGTGATTGGCGTCTGGAAGGCGGGGCGAGCTGAGCACAAACGGCCGTTCCTTGACCTTCTCCAGCAGACCGAACGCCAGACTCTGCTCCTGGGTTTTGTACAGCTTGCCCTCGTAGAGCAGCCCTTCGATAAGACGCAGCGATGGCGAGTGGCTCTGGTCGTAGACCAGTTCGACGTAACCGCGCAGCACCTCGGGAAGCCGCGCGTATAGTGGTTCGAGCGACATCCCTTTCATGGGCTCAAGCAGCTGGTTGATATCTGCCACGGCCTTGCGTACATCCAGGTAATCTGCGTGTTCTGTCTCGATGCGCGCGACCAGTGCGCGAACATCCTCCAGCTGATCCTCGCTGCAGCTTACGAAATCTCCACCGGCAAGCGTGGGATCCTTGGCGGCAGCCAGATGAAGCTGGTGGTTGGCCACGAACGATTTCATCAACCGCAAGCCGCGACCGGTGATGTTCATCGCTGCACTTACCGGAGGAATCAGGTAAGGCCAGGCATACCATTTGAACACCAGCGGTTCGAAGTAGGCGTCTTCGCGCAGGTAGTAGAGTTGATTCGGCTTCATGCTCGCATTCTCCATCTTGTTCCAGGGTCTTCCCTGCTCATATTTCCAATGTGACGGTCGTATCCGGGTTGCTCTGCCGACGCCGGGATGCGGCTTCGACGACCACGGCCATCTGCGACAAGCTGGCCGCCTCGTACAGCGTGCCGGTCTTCAGCTCTGCACTGAACCGCTCCTTCAGATGGAAGCCCAGCCTGATCAACTGCAGTGAGTTGCCTCCCAGTTCGAAGAAATCGTCATGCCGCCCGACCCGTTCCACGCCCAGGAGCTCGGCCCAGATCGCGGCCAGCACCTGCTCCATCCCCGCCTCTGGTGCGACATACCCGCGCGTGACCGAGGCATCCAGCCCCGGTATGGGCAGCGCCTGGCGATCCAGCTTGCCGTTGGGTGTAAGCGGCATTGCTGGCAGGCACACGAAGGCGCTGGGCACCATGTAGGGAGCCAGCGTCCGCGCGACCTGCTGA
>NZ_JBFULC010000100.1:0-8498 GCF_056400525.1 Stenotrophomonas sp. P5_A9 | reverse complement strand
TGGCCGAGGCGTGGCGCTGGTAAGGGCGCGCGGCCGACGGTGGCCGATGTCCTCGTCACCCTCAACTGGCTGACGTCCCCGCCGGGTCGCGCTCTCGATCGCCACAAACGCAGAAATCCGCTGAAAACGCTGGATTAAAGTGATGTCTCACGATATCGTGCGCGCCCCCGCACGCATTCCCGTCCGTCATGCGCGATGAACAAGACCCCGGCACCCTGGAACTGACGCTGCCGCGCAAGCGCGGCCGTCCGCCCACGTTCGGCTACGCGATGACCGATGCGCAGCGCGCTGCGCGCTACCGTGCGCGTCGTGCCGGCCAGGCCGGGCACGCCGACGTGCGCTCCTGCAGCGACATGGTGCTGCTGGACAAGATCCGCGCGGCGATCAGCAGCAAGGACCCGGAGCTGACCGGCTTCCTGGTACACGTGCTGTGGCAGCGCTATCCGCTGCAGCTCAAATAGCGCACGCCTCGGTCAGCATCGCAACCGCCTGCTGCAGGTGGTCGAGCAGCGGGTCCATTTCGTCCCAGTCCAGGGTGTTGGCCAGGCTCAGCTCGTGCAGGTCGGCGGCGGTGCCGGCCAGCCCTTCGTGGCCGAGCATGCGCAGCACCCCGGCCGCGCGGTGGGCGTGATAGCGCACCAGCCGCAGTTCGCCATCCTTCCGTGCCTGCCGCACTGCCAGGACCTCCTGCTGTAGGGAGTGGAGGAAGGGCGCCCACGACGGGTCGTGCGCGGTCATCGCCGCTGCCGATGTGGCGCCTTCGTCGGTCGCCACGCCCACTACCGCCAGCAGTTGCGCAGGGTCCAGCGGCTTGCCCAACACGGCGTCCATGCCGCTGGCGCGGCAGCGCTGCACATGCGCCAGCGAATCGGTGCCGGAGAATGCCACCAGCAACGCGGCCGGACGCGCGTGTGCGCGCTCCAGCCCGCGCAGCGCGGCCGCGAGCTGGTAGCCACTCATGTCCGCCAGGTCGCAGTCGATCATGAGCAGCGTGCTGGGGTGGGCGGCCTGCAGGCGCAGCGCACTGGCGCCATCGGAGCAGGTGCGTACCGCCGCGCCCAGTGCAGCCAGCTGCCGCGCCACGATGGTGCGGCTTGGTGCATGGTCCTCAACCAGGAGCAGGCTGTGGCCAGCCAGTGGCTGGCCCGCCACCGTTGCGTTCGTGGAGAGACAGCAAACCGGCAGCGTTACCTCGAAGCGGCTGCCCTGGCCGGGCTGGCTGTGCAGCTCGATGTTGCCCTGCAGGGCATGCACCAGGGTGCGGCAGATCGACAGGCCCAGCCCAACGCCGCCCATCTCGCGCGAGTGGTCGTCATGTGCCTGCGCGAACGGCTTGAAAACACTGGACTGGCGCTCGACAGGAATGCCCACGCCGGTATCGCTGACCGCCACCTGCAGCCGGTTGCCCGCAGGGCGGCGCAGCAGGCGGAAGCGGACCTCGATAGCGCCCTGTGCGGTGAACTTCAACGCATTGCCGAGCAGGTTGTTGAGTATCTGCCGCAACGCGGTCGCGTCGGTGCGCAGTTGCGGCAGCGGGTCGGGGGTAAGCAGCAGGCTGATGCGCAGCCCTTTGGCTTCGGCGGCGGGCCGGATCGCGTTGACACAGTCGTGCGCCAACGGGTTGATGTCGTGCCAGCCCATGCAGGGCCCGAATTGGCCGGTGGCCGTGCGTGAGTAATCCAGTGCATGGTCGAGCAGCTGGCGCAGGCCGACCCCGGCGGCACATGCGGCGTCCACCAACTGGCGTTGCCCCTTGTCCAGTCCCGACTGGCTCAGCAGGTCCACCGATGCCACCAGGGCCTGCGCCGCGTTGCGCACCTCATGGCTCATCACCCCGATGACGCGCGCCTGGTTGCGCTCGTGGCGCTGCGCCGACTGATGCGCGCGGACCAGCCAGGCGCCGGTGGCCAGCATCAGCGACAGGCCCATTCCCGTTGCCATCAGCTCCCAGCGGAAATGCCGGAACAGCGCGGCCAGTGAAGGTGCATCGAAGTAGGTTCGCTGCGCCAGCCGCTGCAGCACCTGTGCATGCTGTTGCGGGGTGATCGCCTGCATCGCCGCGTCGATGTCGTCGAGCATGTGCTGGTCGGCGGCGCGCGCGACCAGACGGACGTTGCCCGGCATGCCGTCCGGCGCGCTGCGCAGCAGGAGGCTGTCGGCATGCTCGCGGCGGACAAGCGGGCGGATCAGGATGTCCAGGCCGAGCGCGGCATCGGTGACCCCGGTCTCAACTGCCCAGAGCGCGCCGGACAGGTCTGTGGCAGTGATCACCTGGACTTGCGGATAGTGCGCCTGCAGCCACTGCGGATAGCGACTGCCCTGGACCACCGCAACCCGGTGCGGGGGGCTGACGTCCAGGCCGATCTGCGCGGCACCGGCATGACGGACGGCCACCAGTGTCTCGCCGCGATAGTACGGCGGGGAGGCGCTGAGCGGGCACGGCGCATTCTCCAGTTCGCCAAGCAGCAGCATCAGGTCGGCGTCGTGTTCGCACACCGCCTGCAGGGCCGAAACGCTGGAGGAGGCCGCGGACGCCTTGAAGCGCATGCCGGTGCGCTGGCCCACCAGTTCGGAATAGCCATGGGCAAGGCTGGCAAACGGCGTCGGCCTGGACGACAGCGCGAGCGCGCGGCGCTGCGCGGGATCCAGCGCGACCCGCACGTTGCGCACCGCTGACGAGGCCGGCACGGCCTGCATGGATGCGCTGGTCGGAGTGACGACCAGCAGCAGGGTGACTGCAAAAAGGCGGGCGAGCCGCGCCGTCATAGTGCCGACAGCTGGTGGCGCAGCGTATACAGGTCGCCATCGGTGCGCAGCCCCAGCTTGCGGAACGCAGCCTGCTTCTGGGTGCTGACGGTCTTGATGCTGCGATGGCGGCGCAGGGCGATCTCGCTGACGCTCATCCCGGTCAGGCACAGGCGCAGCACTTCGCGCTCGCTGCGCGAGAGGCTGGCGTCCTCCAGTTCCTCGCCACAGCCGTGCGGCAGCCGGCACAGGCCGGTGGCGACCTGGGTCACCGCGATGGCCAGTGCATCCAGGCGCTCGCTTTTGGTGACCACCCCGGCCGCGCCGGCGCTGATGATGGTCGATACCATCACCCGGCTGGAGTGTGCGGTGAACAGCAGCAGCCGCACCCAGGGAAAGCGCTCGCGCAGCAGGTGCAGCAGATCCAGGCCAGGCATGTCGTCGTGGCCGAGGGTGTAATCGATGACGGCCACATCCACGCGGCGGGTTGCCAGGGTGAACATCAGTGCGCTGCTGTGCGCGTGGTTGCCGACCACGTCGAAACGCGGGTCGGCGGAAAGATGGACGAAGCTGCCGTGCCGGACAACATCATGGTCGTCAAGCAGCGCGATCTTCAGGGTGCAGGGAGAGGCCTGTCCGCTCATGGGATCTGTTTGCTGTTGGACAATGGGGGCACGCAATAGGGAGTGTTGACGAATTMTCCCCGTTCGCATGTGCATCAATGCTGTTTATGCACGAATTTAAGACGATTCCTACGTGCAGTACGCGAGCGCCGTCACTTTCCGCGCGGCTTCTTCACGCATGGCACCTCGCCAATCAGCGTTGCTCGCGCTCGATGAGCCTGCCCAGGCGTGCAGCGAGTTCGTGCACCATCGGATCCGCGCCCGGGCGATGCAGCAGGGCGATCTCCATGTTTTCCATGGGCGGCAGGCCATGTCGACGGGTCAGTGCGCGATGCTCGCGGGTCATCGCCCGCGCCGGCACCAGACTGATGCCCATGCCATCAGCGACGGCGCCCTGGATGCCACCGAGGCTGGAGCTGGTGAAGCTGATCCGCCACCGCCGCCCCATCGCTTCCACTGCGGCGATCAGGTCGTCGCGGTAGAGGCCGCGGGGCGGGAAGGTCACCAGTGGCACCGGATCCAGCAGGATGCAGGGACTGCGCGCGCTGTCGATCCAGCGCATCGGTTCGGCCCAGCAGGCAGTGGCTTCACGGCTGTTGCGCCGCTGCTTGATCAGTACCAGGTCCAGTTCGCCATGATCGTATGCGCTGGTGAGGTCGCGACTGAGGCCACTGGTGACTTCCAGTTTCACCTGTGGATGCTTGCGGTTGAAACTGCCCAGCAGTTGCGTGGTGCGGGCGGTGACGAAATCCTCCGGCACGCCCAGCCGCACCGTCACCGCCACCGTCGCGCCGGCCAGCGCTTGGAGCATCTGCTCGTTCAACGCCAGCATCTGCCGGGCCTGGCCGAGCAGGGTCTGGCCGGCGTCGGTCGGGTGTACGTCGCGGTTGCCGCGCACCAGCAACGGGTGGCCGGCCATGTCCTCCAGGCGGCGGATCTTCTGGCTGATCGTGGACTGGGTCGAATGCAGTCGTGCGGCAGCGGTGGTGAAGCTGCCGCAGTCGGCGACGGTGACGATGGCCCGCAGCAGGTCCAGGTCGAACAGGCTGCGATTCGGTTTTGCACTGGCGCTCATGGTGCCATCCATCTGCTGCATGGGGCTGGAGTTCTAGCATGGCGCCGTGGGGGCGGCAAACGGCGCGGGCGTGTTCAATACCCGGCGGCGGCTTCTGCACGTGCGAGGCTGCGGGCGACGCGTTGCCCGGCCTCGTGCAGCTTCTGCTGCAGGGCCGGTGGCCCGAGCACCTCGAATTCCAGGTCCAGTGCCATCAGCCAGTACACGATCGCGCCCAGCGGGCTGGCCCCGCAGATCAGCAGGCAGCGCTCCGCGTCTACCGGCTCCAGGCTGCCTGCCGAGGTCGGAATCTGCCGTTGCATGCTGGCCAACGGGGCATGCAGGATTACCCGGGCTTGTTCGCTGTATTGACCCAGCGACAGCGATTGCGCCACCCAGGTGCGGAGGTCGCCATTGCCTGGCGCCGGGCGCGGACTGAAATGCGCGCCCACGGTCGGTGCGGCCACGATGCGATCAATGCGGAACGTGCGCCAGTCCTCGCGGGCGGTGCACCACGCCACCAGATACCAGCGTCGATCCGTGTGGACCACGCCCTGTGGCTCGACCCGGCGCCGGGTGCGCTGGTCGTTGCGGTCGGCATAGTCAAAGTGCACCTGCAGTTGATCGCGGCACGCGCCGGCCAACGCCGCCAGTACGCCGGCATCGACTACCGGGCCGGACTGGTCCAGCGGCAGGATGGTCGAACGCAGCGCGTCCAGCCGCCTGCGCAGGCGCGGCGGCATCACCTGTTCCAGCTTCACCAGTGCGGTGATCGCGGTCTGCTCGATACCACTGACGGTGCCGGTCACGGCGGTGCGCAACGCAATGGCGGCAGCCAGTGCTTCCTCATCGTCAAGCAGCAGCGGCGGCAGGGCTCGCCCTGCGCGGAAGGCGTAGCCGCCGGCCACGCCACTGCTGGCCTGGATCGGGTAGCCGAGCTGGCGCAGCCGATCGATGTCGCGGCGCAGGGTGCGCGGATGCACCTGCATGCGTTCGGCCAGTGCGTTGCCGGCCCAGTGCGGGCGCGATTGCAGCAGGGACAATAGGCTGAGCAGGCGGGCGGAGGCGGAGAGCATGGCGGCAGTGTGGTGGTTGATCGGGGACAGGTTCTGTCCGCAATGGTGGCTAGCCTGTGGGCAGGGTGCAAGGCCGGCACGGCTGCACGTTTCCCACGATCATCCACAAGGAGTTCCGCATGTCCCTCGTCTTCTATTGGCACCCGATGTCCAGCGCCACCCCGGTCGCCTGCGCGCTGGCCGAACTGGCGGTGCCGCACGAGCGGGTCGAAATCGACATCCGCAGCGGCGAGCAGCGCACACCGGCCTATCTGGCCATCAATCCCAATGGCAAGGTGCCGTGCCTGGTGGTCGACGGCACGCCGCTGTTCGAGGGTCTGGCGATCCTGCAATGGCTGGGCGCGCAGCATGGCGTGGCGCAGGGGCTGTGGCCGAAGGAAGGCAGTCCCGCGCGGCTGCAGGCGCTGTCGTGGACCAGCTGGGCTTACGTCACCTACGCGGCGTTGTTGTCACGCCTGTGGCTGGCTACCCGCGAGGAGGCACTGCAGAACCATGACCACGCCGCTGCAGCATTGGCCGGGGTCGATGACCTGCTGGATATCCTGGATGCACACTTGACGGGACGAACCTGGATGCTGGGCCAGGACTACTCGCTGGTCGACCTGGTGGTGGGTTCGGTGGTGGGCTACGGCGTGTACTTCGGCGCCGACGTGGAAGCGCACCCGCACGTGAAGGCGTGGTTGACCGCGCTGCAGGCGCGCCCGGCCATGCAGGGTTCCGTCTAAGCCGCAGGGTGCTCCCGTCCCGCCGCAGTGATGCGGCGGGACGGTATTCAGAATATGCATGTGCGGCATGTCGAAATTTCACTGGTGCATGCCCGCGCCACCGTCTTATGGTGGCCCGTTCCCCTGAACCAACCTGCCGATGAAGACCTTGCTGCGCCCCCTGGTTCCCGCTTTGCTGCTGTTGGCTGCACCGGCGTTCGCCGTCGAGCAGGCCGATCTGATCATCCGCCACGTCACGGTGGTGGATGTCGAACACGCCAGCACCGTGGCCAACCAGAGCGTGGTGGTGCGCGGTGCCGACATCGTCGCGGTGGGCGAAGACCACGCCATTGCCGCGCAGTGGCGCGCGCCACAGCGCATCGAGGCCAAGGGGCGCTATCTGATGCCTGGCCTGTGGGACATGCACGTGCACTTTGGTGGTGGTCCCGAGCTGATCGAAGAGAACAAGGCGCTGCTCCCGCTTTATATCGCACACGGCATCACCAGCATCCGCGACGCCTCCGGCGATCTGCCCGAGCAGGTGCTGCAATGGCGCGGGCAGATCCGCGACGGCAGCCTGGCCGGACCGCAGTTGTTCACCTCCGGCGCGAAAATCGAAGGCATCAAGCCGGTCTGGAAGGGCACCCTCGAAGTGGGCAGCCAGGCCGACCTCGATGCGGCCTTCGTGCGCCTGAAGAAGGACCAGGTCGACTTCGTCAAGATCACCGACAGCACACTTACCCCTGAGCTGTTCCTGGCTGCGGTGCGTGGCGCGCGTGCCAATGGGCTGCGCGCGTCCGGGCACATCCCGATGGCCTTGACGGTGCAGCAGGCGGTGGACGCGGGCATCAGTTCGATCGAGCACCTGGATTACGCGTACAAGGCCGGGGTCAAGGACGAGGCTGCCATCGCCGCGGACTTCGCGGCACAGCGCATCGACCGGGCCGAAGCCAATCGTCGCCTCGACGGAGGTTTCGATCACGCCACTGCCATGGCCGCCTATCGGGGGTTTGCCGCCAACGGCGTGTATGTGACGCCCACGCTCAACGGCGGGCGCATCCTGGATTTCCTCGACCAGGACGACCATGCCAATGATTCTTACCTGGCCTATATCGGCCCGAAACTGCAGGCGACCTACGCCTGGCGCGTCGAACGCGCAGCCAACGCCACGCCGGCGCAGATCCAGGCGCGGCACCAGCAATACCATCAGGTTGCCGCGGTGCTGCCGATGCTGCAGCAGGCCGGCGTCACCCTCATGGCGGGCACCGATGCGGGCTTCCTCAACTCCTTTAATTATCCGGGCATCGGCCTGCATGACGAGCTGAGCCTGTTCGTCAAGGAAGGGCTGACGCCGGCGCAGGCCTTGTCGGCAGCCACCCGCGCGGGGCCGGCATGGTTCGGCCTGCTGGATCGCTATGGTGGCGTTGCGGTCGGCAAGGCGGCCGATCTGGTGCTGCTCACGCGCAACCCGCTGGAGGACATCGCCGCCACTCGGGCCATCGATACCGTGGTGCTGCGCGGCCACGTGTACGACCGCAAGGCGCTGGACGCGTTGCTGTCCCAGACCGGGGCCAAGGTGGCCGGGTGGAAGGCGGCGGCGAAGTAAGCGCGTCAATACCGGATTCGGCAATCCAAAAGAACCTGAACAACTGCTATCCTGCGCGCCGCCCTGCTACATGGCGCGCGCCCGCGCCCATGGAGAGGCAGGTCTTTTCCTCCTTCAGGATGAAGTGAATCCGATGAAATCGATGTTTGTTCCGCTCACGCGTTATGCCCAGTTCGATGGCCGCGCCGGTCGCAAGGAATACTGGATGTTCCAGCTGTTCCTGTTCCTGGTGATGGTGGTTGGCTACGCCGGCGTCGGTATTGGCGCTTCAATGGACAGCGGCCTGGTATCGGGCGTGTTCGGCGCGTTGTTGGGTCTGTTCTGGCTGGCGGTGCTGGTGCCGGCGATCGCCGTGGCGATCCGTCGCATGCACGACATCGACAAGTCCGGCTGGGTGCTGCTGTTCGGCCTGATTCCGTTCGTGGGTGGCATCATTCTGTTCGTGTTCAACGTGCTGCCGGGTACCCCGGGCGAAAACCGCTTCGGTCCGGTGCCGCCGACGGTCTGATCGACCGGCGGTACAGCAGTTGAAGACGCCCCGCACTGCGGGGCGTTTTTTGTTCTTCTCTCCCCTGAGGGGGCGTCTTGTTGCAAGGGCCGTAGTAGCTGAACACAACGCTACGCGTGTGGACGGGCGGTGCCGGCGGCGTGTGGATCGGGTGGTGTCTTCGCTCGGGTCTGTCGCGAGCG
>NZ_JBFULC010000099.1:0-8684 GCF_056400525.1 Stenotrophomonas sp. P5_A9 | reverse complement strand
GAGCATGGCTCGGCTCTACCCGAAGCCAACCGCCGCGACGCACCCGGTAGTGCCGAGCCATGCTCGGCAGCCGGAATCGGTGGAGAACCGCGAATGAGCCGCCTGCGCGACAAACCGTGGGTGCTGCCGGTCAGCGTGGTGCTGGCGCTGCTGCTGGGCCTGCTGCCGCTGCCGGCGTTGCTGCAGCCGCTGCGGCCGTACTGGCTGGCACTGGTGCTGGCCTACTGGGTCATCGAAGCGCCGGACCGGGTCGGGCTGGGCATCGCGTTTGCCAGCGGCGTGGTCGCCGACCTGCTGTACGGCGGGGTGCTGGGCGAACAGGCACTGCGGCTGGTGATGCTCACCTTCATCCTGCAGCGCTTCCGCGCCCGCATCCGCTTTTTCCCGATGTCCCAGCAGATGCTGGCCATCGGCGGGTTGCTGTTCAACGACCGCATCGTCAGTTCGGTGGTGCATATCGTGGTCGGCGAACCGACCCTGCCGTGGTCGTACTGGTGGGCGCCGCTGCTCGGCATGGGCCTGTGGCCGCTGCTGTTCGTGCTGCTCGATGCGGTGCGCTTCGGGCGTCGCGGTCGCTGACATGTACGTGCGCCGCCAGGCCAAGAATCCCCACGCCGAAGCGGAACAGTTCCGGCGCCGTGCCGCGCTGGGCTTCCTTGGCGTGCTGGTCTGCCTGATCGGGCTGGGCGGCTGGTACTTCAAGCTGCAGGTGCTGGACCACGACGTCTATGCCACCCGCTCGGAGGCCAACCGCATCAAGCCGCGGCCGGTGGTGCCCGGGCGCGGGATGATCTACGACCGCAACGGGCGCCTGCTGGCCGAGAACGTGCCTGCGTTCCGGCTGGACATCACCCCGGACAAGGTCAAGGACATGGACGCCACCCTGGCCGGGCTGGCGAAGATCCTCGACCTCAGCCCGGAGGACATCGAGACCTTCAACAAGTCGCGCAAGGCCCGCCGCAAGTTCCTGCCGGTCACGCTCAAGCTGCGCGTCAGCGATGAGGAAATGGCGCGCTTCGCGGTCGACCGCTGGCGCTATCCCGGCGTGGAGCTGGAGCCGTACCTGACCCGTCGCTACCCCTACGGCGACCTGTTCGCGCACATCATCGGCTACGTCGGCCGGGTCGATGACAAGGACCTGGAGATCCTCGGCGAGGGCAACGCGGCGCTGACCCACATCGGCAAGTCCGGGCTGGAGCGCTATTACGAGCAGCAACTGCGCGGCAAGGTCGGCTACGAGCAGGTCGAGACCAACGTGCAGGGCCGCGCGATCCGCACGATCGGCCGGGTCGCCGCGCAGTCCGGCAGCGATCTGCGGCTGTCCATCGATGCCGATCTGCAGCGCGCGATGGTGGCCGCCTTCGGCGATTTCGACGGCGCGGCGGTGGCGATGGACCCGCGCACCGGCGAGGTGCTGGCCATGGTCAGCCTGCCCTCGTATGACCCGAACCTGTTCGTCAACGGCATCTCGCATGCCGATTTCAAGGCGCTCAACGACAACCCCTCGCGGCCGCAGTTCAACCGGCTCGTGCTGGGTGGCGTGGCGCCGGGTTCGACGATCAAGCCGCTGATCGGCCTGGCCGGCCTGGACAGCGGCACGCGCAAGCCCGAAGACAAGATCCTGTCCACCGGCATGTTCTACCTGCCCGGCACCTCGCGCGGCTGGGGCGATGCCAACCGCGGCGGGCATGGCTGGACCGATCTGCGCAAGTCGATCACCCAGTCGGTCAACACGTATTACTACAAGCTGGCGCTGGACATGGGCATCGAGCGCTTCGACCACTACATGGGCTATTACGGCTTCGGCGAAGCGACCGGCATCGACCTCACCGGCGAGATCGGCGGCATCCTGCCCTCGCCGCAGCACAAGTACAAAACCCGCAAGGAGCGCTGGTATCCCGGCGACACGGTCAACGTCAGCATCGGCCAGGGTGACTGGAAGGTCACCCCGTTGCAGCTGGTGCACGGCATCGCCGGGATCGGCAACGGCCAGCTGCGCACCCCGCACCTGGTGATGCAGGAGCGGGCCGGCTTCGATGCCGACTGGACCCCGGTGCCGGCCGGCGAGACCAAGCCGGTCAGCCCCAATCCCGGCAATCTGCAGGCCGTGCGCGAAGGCATGATGGGCACCATGCGCCCGGGCGGCAGTGGCGCGCGGGCCGCGGCCGGCGCGCCGTACACGATCGCCGGCAAGACCGGCACCGCGCAGGTGATCAGCCGCCGTGGTACGGCGGCGGTGAACCCCAAGAGCCTGCCGATGCACCTGCGTCACCGCTCGTTGTTTGTCGGCTTCGCGCCGGCCGAGAACCCGGTGATCGCCGTGGCGATCGCGGTCGAGGGCGGCGGCTACGGCGGCTCGGCCGCAGCGCCGATCGCGCGCAAGCTGTTCGATGCGTGGCTGCTGGGCAAGATGCCCGACGGGCTGGAACCCCTGGACAGCGAGCGGGGTACCACCGCGATCGGCATCACCGGGTTCGACAGCGGTGACAGCAACGCGCGGGCCGCCGGCGATGCCGCGGCTGCGCTGCTGGAATCGCTGCCGATCGTGGTGGGCCTGCCGAGCGCGCCGGTTCCCGCGCCGTCACCGCTTGCCCCTGGCGCGCCGRTGCCGGCCGCCGCACCGCCGCCGACAACCCCGGAGCGTGCGCGATGAAGGTCTTCCTGCGCTGGGCGACCGACATGGTCGTGCGTTTCAGCAGCACGCTGGACTGGGTGCTGTGCCTGGCCCTGGGTGCGCTGATGCTGATCGGGCTGGCGGTGCTCAAGAGCGCCGGCGGCGACGGCCTGGTGTTCGCCCAGGGCGCGCGCTTCGTGGTCGGGTTGGGCGCCATGTGGGCGATCTCGCGGGTGTCGATCCTGCGCATCCGCTCGGCCACGCCGTTGATCTATGCGATCTCGATGATCCCGCTGCTGGCGGTGTTCGTGCTCGGCACGGGCAAGTACGGCCGGCAATGGCTGGATCTGAAACTGTTCTACCTGCAGCCGGCCGAGCTGCTCAAGGTCAGTCTGCCGATGATGGTGGCCTGGTACCTGCACCGCATGCCGCTGCCACCGCGTTTTTCCACGGTGATGGTCAGCGCGGTGATCATCGGCGTGCCGACCGGGCTGGTGATGCTGCAGCCGGACTTCGGTACCGGCGTGCTGATCGCGGCCAGCGGCGCGTTCGTGCTGTTGCTGGCCGGTCTGCCGTGGTGGTGGGTGGGCGTGGCGGTCGGCGGCGTGGCGGCAGCGGCGCCGGTGGCGTGGTTCTGGCTGCTGCGGCCCTACCAGAAGGACCGCATCATGATGTTCCTGGATCCGGAGATGGATGCGCTCGGCGCAGGCTGGAACATCATCCAGTCCAAGATCGCGATCGGGTCCGGCGGATTCGATGGCAAGGGCTGGGGGCAGGGTTCGCAGTCGCACCTGAACTTCATTCCCGAGCAGACCACGGACTTTGCGTTCTCGGTGCTCAGCGAGGAGTTCGGCTGGATCGGGGTGGCGACGGTGCTGGCGTTGTACCTGGTGGTGATCGGCCGCTGCCTGTGGATCGCCTCGCAATCGCGCGATTCGTACTCGCGGCTGTTGGCCGGCGCCACGGGCCTGGCGTTCTTCGTGTACGTGCTGGTCAACGGCGGGATGATCTCCGGCCTGCTGCCGGTGGTGGGCGTGCCGATGCCGCTGATCAGCTACGGCGGCACGTCGGCGGTGTCGTTGCTGGCCGGTTTCGGCCTGGTGATGGCCGCGCGCAAGCATCAGCCCGTCCACGGCGGCTACGGCTGACCCATGGGTAGCGCCACGCCATGCGTGGCTGCTGTTCGCTGACTGCCCGCCCTCCTCGACGAGCGGCTGCGCTCCGCGCTCGGTCGGGATCGGCTCAGGTCCGCGCGGCGGCAAGGGATGCCCGCGCATCGCAGCGACTGTGCTGCCCAAGGTCCCGTCAGGGCCTGCCCCCAGCGGCAGGATGGTTCATCGGCTGAGCGGGGGAAGCGAAGGCTCGCCTCTGCGGTCGGCTGGGAGTGATCGGATATCCGGCAAAGCAGGTTTATAGCGTCAGGGTTTGGCGGGTTTGGTGCACGGATCGTCAACAAAGTGACGGAAAAGTGAGATGTGGCGCACAGATATGAAGTGCGTTGATCCTGATCAATGGACTTGTCGTAAACGGACGGCACAATGGCGGCCCGCCAGCAGGGGTATGTCGAGCCAAGCGACATGCCTGGGGAGCTTGGTGGGGAGTAGTTGACCCAACGGGTACAAGGGGCGAGGCGCGCGCTGGGGAGTTGCGCGCCGCGCCGGTACCGACCGGGTCGGTTTGGCCGGTTGCGTCCATGGGGATGGGGACGTAACCGGCAGACCTTAATAATTGCCGCTGACCCGCACCTGATGTGTCAGGGGCCCGGATGCATCCATGGCTGAATGGGGAATCTGACTGCGATCACTGTAGACGCAGCGTTAACGATTGTCCCTTGTCGCAGGCAATTCGTTGTGATTCATGGTCTTAGGGGTTTTAATTCATCCTTGACCTGCTAACCTGCCGCGATGATTCGACGCACTCTGGCCTGCATGCTTACGCTCGGTTTGGTCGCCTGCGCGACCCAACCGCCTTCTCCGTCACCGTCGCCGCAGGCGTCCGGTGCCCCCAACAAGCCGTTGCCGGGGCAGAAGGGCCCGGCCGAAGCCGCGCCGGAGGCCGCTGCCGCTACGGCCGCGCCGGTGGACCTGACCCCGGTGCCGTTCGAGGTGGCCCGCGCCAACTTCGTGCGCGACACCGCAAAACGCTATGGCATTCCCGCTGCGCAGATCGAGGCCACGCTGGCCCAGGCGCAGGTGCGCGATCCGATCATCGCGGCGATGTCGCGACCCGCCGAGCGGGTCAAGCCGTGGAACGAGTACCGGCCGATGTTCATCAGCCAGGCGCGGATCGACGGCGGAAAGAAATTCCTCGCCCAGCACCGCGACGAGTTGATGCGCGTGCAGCAACGCACCGGCGTGCCGGCCGAAGTGATCGTGGCGATCATCGGGGTGGAAACCAGCTACGGCGGCAACACCGGCAGCTACCGCGTGCTCGATGCGCTGTACACGCTGGCCTTCAAGTACCCGCGCAGTGGCGATCCGTCCAAGCTCGAGCGCGAAGTGCGCCGTGAGCTGTATTTCCGCGACGAACTGGCGCGCCTGTTCGCGCTGACCCGCGACGAGAAGCTGGACATCACCGCGATCAAGGGCAGCTACGCCGGCGCGATGGGCATGGGCCAGTTCATGCCGTCCAGCTACCTGGACTTCGCGGTGGACGGCAACGGCGATGGGCGCCGCGACCTGTCCAACAGCTACGACGACGTGTTCTCTTCGATCGCCAATTACTTCGTCAAGAAGGGCGGCTGGGTGCGCGGCGGTCCGGTCGCGGTGCCAGCCACACTGGCCGCCGGCCGCGAAGAATTCAATCCGACCGAGTGGGCGCCCACCTGGACCCTGTCCGAGCTGGCCCAGCGCGGCTATCAGCCCAGCGCGCCGGTGCCGGCAGGCCTGACCGCCACGCCGATCACGCTCGAAGGCAGCACCGGCAAGCAGTACTGGCTGGGCTTCCAGAACTACTACGCGATCACCCGTTACAACCTTTCCAAGATGTACGCGATGGCCGTGTACCAGTTGTCCCAGGCCATCGCCGGACAGGAGCTGCCGCCGGCATGAACGCACGCGCACGCTGCAGATGGCTGGTCCCCGGTCTGTTGGTCCTGGCGCTCGCCGCCTGCAGCAGCGCGCCGAAAAAGCCGGCCAGCGCCGGCAGCGCCAAGCCCGGCAGCGGCACGCTGGTGCAGGGCAAGGGCAACCGCCCGGCGCATTGTCCGGACGGGTCGCCCTACAAGGCCGCCACCGAAGATCCGACTACCCGCGGCGACTACCGTGCCGGCGGCTTGTACAAGCCCGGCGTCAACGACAGCACCCCCACCTATATTCCCAACGTGGCCTGCATCCCCGAGCCGGAGGTGGTCGACCTGCCGCGTTCGCCGGTCGGCAACAAGTCGCCGTACGTGGTGCTGGGCAAGCAGTACCAGGTGCTGGACAAGACCAGCGGCTATGCCGAGAAGGGGACCGCCTCGTATTACGGTGCCAAGTTCCATGGCCGCCTGACGTCCAACCGCGAGGTGTACGACATGTACGCCTTCACCGCCGCCCACAAGACCCTGCCGCTGCCGAGCTTTGCGCGGGTCACCAACCTGGACAACGGCGAATCGGTGATCGTGCGCGTCAACGACCGCGGCCCGTTCCACGACGGCCGGGTGGTCGACCTGAGTTATGCCGCCGCCGTGCGCCTGGGCATCACCCAGCGCGGCACCGGCAACGTGGAAGTGCGCGCGCTGACGCCGGGCGAAGGCAACCTGCTGGCCGACAAGCCCTCGCGTCGCGAGCGCCGCGCGGCCGCAAGCGTGGCCGCTGCCGCGCAGCCGCGTTCGCCCAGCGACATGGACAAGCTGGTCGGCCGCCTGCCAGCCGCCACGGCCCCGGCTTACGCGGGCGCCACGGTGGCCAGTGGCCGCCCGGCCGCGACCCAGGCGGCACAGATCGACGATGCGCCGGTTACCGTCAGTGCGCTGCCGGCCGCGCCGCTGGTGGCCGCCGTCGTGCCGCCGCGCCCGGTGGCCCGCCCGACCCCCGTACCGGTGCCCGCCCCTGCAAGCCTGTCCCAGCAGGTGGGCAGCGTGTTCCTGCAGGTGGCCAGCTTCGCCAGCCGCGACAACGCCACCCGTGCACTGGGCCAGCTGTCTTCGGCCGGCATCGTCGGGGCCAGCATCAGCGACATCGTCAGCGGCGGCCGCACCCTCTGGCGCCTGCGCGTGCCGGCGGCCGACCACGCCAGCGCCTCGGAACTTGCCGGCCGCATCGCCGGTCTGGGCTTTGGTGCGCCGCAGATCGTGAAGGACTGACCGCCGCCGCGAGCGGCGGCGTCCCGCGCGCACCGTTGCATCGGCCTACAATGGCCACACTCCGTCTTTCCACCTTGGCGCCCCACCAGGAGCTTGCTGTCCAATGAAATTCCGCTTTGCCGCTGCTGCCATGGCCACGACCCTGTTCGTGGGCATGGTCTCCGCCCAGACCCCGCAGCCGGCCCCCCAGCCGGTGCCTGCGCCTGCCGCCGCCCCGGCCACCGTCGCCACCCCGCCGGCGCCCAGACCCAGTGTCTCCAAAGCCTGGGTGCTGATGGATTACGCCACCGGCCAGGTGTTGGCTGGCGAAAATGAACATGAGCAGCTGGCCCCGGCCAGCATCACCAAGGTGATGACGTCTTATGTCGTTGCCGCCGAGGTCAAGAACGGCAAGGTCCGTCCCGATGACCAGGTGATGATGAGCGAGCGGGCCTGGCGCGAAGGCGGCGCCGGTACCGACGGCAGCTACAGCGGCTTCCCGGTCAACCAGACCGCGCGTCTGGAAGATATGGAAAAGGGCATGGCGATCCAGTCCGGCAACGATGCCGCGATTGCCCTGGCCGAGCACGTGGCGGGCAGCGAAGAAGCCTTCGCCTCGCTGATGAACAGCTATGCCGCCAAGATCGGGATGAAGGACTCGCACTTCATCAACGCCCACGGCCTGACCGCGCCGGGCCACCACAGCACCGCCTACGATCTGGCGCTGCTGGGCCGGGCGATGGTGCGCGACTATCCGGAAACCTACGCCTACAACAAGGTGAAGGAATTTACGGTCGGCAACATCAAGCAGCCCAACCGCAACCTGCTGCTGTGGCGCGATGGCAGCGTGGACGGGATCAAGACCGGCCATACCTCCGAGGCCGGCTACTGCCTGATGAGCTCGGCACAGCGCGGCGACCAGCGCCTGATCGCGGTGGTGCTGGGCGGCAGTTCGGAAAAGCAGCGCGCCGATGACAGTCTGGCCCTGCTCAACTGGGGCTTCCGCTTCTTCGAAACCCACCGCATGTACGAGCCGGGCAAGGCCGTGGCCGACCACAAGGTGTGGAAGGGCAAGGCCGACACGGTGCAGCTGGGCGTGGCCCAGCCGATGCTGGTGAGCGTGCCGCGCGGTCGTTACAACGACCTCAAGCCGACCATCGACGTGCCCAAGACGCTGGAAGCGCCCTTCACCGCGGGCCAGAAAATCGGCACGCTGAAGGTGACGCTGGATGGCAAGGTGGTCGCCGAAGCGCCGCTGGTGGCCGTGGCCGCCGTGGAAGAAGCCGGCTTCTTCAAGCGTCTGTGGGACAGCTTCTGGATGTGGTGGGAATCGGAGTGATCCGGCGCCACTGAATCGAAAAAAGACCGGCGAAAGCCGGTCTTTTTTTGGCTTTTTTCCGAAGGCAGGGGCGTCTTGTTCCGGGGGCTGTGCAGAGGGCGTACGGCTGTACGTGTGTGGTCGGGTGGTCGGGTTGTCCGAGTGACATTGGGGATCTGGGGCACCTTTTCGGTCGGGCTTTTCGCGCGCGTGAGGGCCCCGTAGCGGCCGGTAGGCCCCTGGCGCAAATGTCCCCCGGCCGCGTGGCGGCCTCCTCCTTTATTTTGCCCAGGAGCCTACCGCCCGCTACGGGGCTCGGCGTGCGGTGCGTAGGTGGACGCCAGGCTTTTCTGTCGCTGGTCGGTGGGTCGGGCGCTGGGCTCCCATGCCCTTGGAGGCGAAATAAAGGAGGAGGGGGCGGCCGTAGGCCGACGCCGGGGGACATTCGCCGGAAAGGGCATGGGGCCCGGCGCCCGACCCGACCCACC
>NZ_JBFULC010000098.1:0-12941 GCF_056400525.1 Stenotrophomonas sp. P5_A9 | reverse complement strand
GGAGGCGAAATAAAGGGGGAGGGGGCGGCCGCAGGCCGACGCCGGAGGACATTCGCCGGAAAG
Organism: Stenotrophomonas sp. P5_A9; assembly: GCF_056400525.1. Classification (NCBI taxonomy): domain Bacteria; kingdom Pseudomonadati; phylum Pseudomonadota; class Gammaproteobacteria; order Lysobacterales; family Lysobacteraceae; genus Stenotrophomonas; species Stenotrophomonas sp. P5_A9. The sequence goes on along the minus strand of NZ_JBFULC010000098.1, from coordinate 12,878 downwards.
GGCATGGGAACCCAGCGCCCGACCCACCGACTGCCGCTTGAGGCGAACGCCGGGGGCGCCGCCGGTGTTCAGGGTTTTGCGGCCGCGGCGATTTTGGCGGCGTGATCCTGCGCCTGCTGCATCACCCGCAGCAGGTTGCCGCCCCAGATACCGGCAATCTGCTTTTCGCTGTAGCCCTTGCGCAGCAGCCAGGCGGTGATCTTGGGCAACTGGCTCACGTCGGGCAGGTCGGCCAGGCCACCGCCGCCGTCCCAGTCCAGGCCGATGCCCACGTGTTCGGGGCCAACCACCTCCAGGATGTGCTCGAAGTGGGCGAAGAAGTCGTCCAGCGTCGCCTTGCGCAGCGGATAACGCGCGTCGATGTCTTCCAGCCCCTTTTTCAGCGCCACGCCTTGGGCGATGGTCATCCCGTCGTAGTCGCCGCCGAGCTGCTGCATCAGCGCCTCCTCGGCCTGCGACCGCGCCTCGGTCTTGCCGGTGTCGATCAGGTAGCCGCCATAGGCGTTGACCTGGATCACCCCGCCGGCCCTGGCCAGCTGCTTCAGGCGCACATCATCGAGATTGCGCGGGTGGTTGTAGATCGCCTTGGCCGAGCTGTGCGAGAGCACAAACGGCACCGGCATGCGCTCGATCAGGTCGTCGAACACCGCATCGGCGGCATGCGACTGGTCGATGACGATGCCCAGCCGCACCGCTTCGTCCACCAGTGCCTTGCCGGCCGGGCTCAGGCCCTTCCACTCGGCACCGTGCTTGTCGGTGGCCGAATCGGCGAACTCGTTGTTGGCGAAGTGCACCGTGCTGAGCAGGCGCAACCCGGCCAGATGGTAGAAGCTGAGCAGCGAGGGATCATCCACCAGCGGGCTGGCGTTCTCCATGCTGATGTAGACCACGCGCTTGCCGGCGGCCTTGATCTTCGCCGCATCGGCCGCGGTCAGCGCCAGCTGGAAGGTATCCGGGTGCGCGGCGAGCATCTGCCGGATGTCCATCAGCCGCAGCAGGCCGGCATCGCGGTCGTGCTGGTGCGCCTGCGCGCTGCGGTCGCCCTGGTCGGTGTAGATCGCCCAGAAGCCGCCGTCGAGTGCACCTTCGACCATGCGCGGGTAGTCCACCTGCGACAACGCGTTGTGGTCGTGGCGCTGGGTGATGTCGAAGCCGTCGCGGTGGAAGTTGGCCGGCGTATCCAAGTGGCTGTCCAGGGTCAGCAGCCGCTGCTGCAGCGTGGCGGCCCTGGCCAGTTCCTGCGGGGAGAACGTGATGGCGTGGGCGGCCAGCGGCGTGCACAACGCCAGCGAGACCAGCAAAGACAGACTGCGCAACGTCATGACGCCTCACCTGTGATGGGAAGCGTAGGACGATAGCGCTGTCGGAAGACACGCGGTAGAGCCGAGCCATGCTCGGCTGCTGCGTGGAGCGTGGCCAGCCAAGCATGGCTCGGCTCTACCCGTTCCCAACGCCGTAGACGGTCGGCAGGCACGCCGTCAGGCGTGTCGATCGCTGGGTCGGCCGGCAGACAGCCCTGTAGGTGCCGACCGTTGGTCGGCACGCACAAAGCCCGATAGGTGCCGACCGTTGGTCGGCACGCACACAGCCCGCCAGGTGCCGACCGCCGGTCGGCACGCACGGTGCTGTCAGTCCAGCACGCGGCAGAACACCGCCTTGAGGTAGCGCGATTCCTGCACGTGGGCCATGAACGGATGATCCGGGCCGGCGCCGGATACCTTCAGGATCTGGATGGTGCGGCCGGCGTAGAACGCGGCGCGGCGCAGCATGTCCAGGAACTGGTCCTCGGCCACCAGGCCGGTGCACGAGAACGTGGCCAGCAGGCCGCCGGGCTTGACCACGCCAAGGGCCAGCTTGTTCATGTCCAGGTACTTCTTCAGCGCGGTGATCACCTGGTCGCGGTCACGCGTCATCTTGGCCGGGTCGAGGATGACCACGTCGTAGCGCTCGCCGCGGTTGGACGCATCGCGCAGCCACGGGAAGATGTCGGACTGGATGAACTTCGGGCGCACGTTGTTGAGGCGCGAGTTGCCCTTGGCAATCTCGATCACGTCCTCGTCGATGTCGATGCCGACCACTTCGGCAGCACCGCGCACCGCGGCGTACACCGCAAAGCCGCCGGTGTTGCAGCACAGGTCCAGCACGGTCTTGCCTTCCACCTGCTGGCTCAGCCACTGGCGGTTCTCGCGCTGATCGGCGAAGAAACCGGTCTTGTGCGCACCGGCAGGATCGGCGCGGAACTTCACCCCGTACTCGCTGATCACCGACGCTTCGGTGGTGGTGTTGCCGTGGAAGTCGAAGCTTTCCTGCTTCTGCACGTGTTCGTCGGCAAAGCTGTGGAAACGGCAGCCCGGGAACTGCTCGCGCAGCGCCTCATAGACCCATTCGCGGTGGCGGAACATGCCGGCGGCGAAGAACTCCACCACCACCAGATCGCCATAGCGGTCCACGACCAGGCCGGACAGGCCGTCGCCCTCGCTGTGCACCACGCGCCAGGCGTTGGACACCTCGTCCAGCTTGAGTACCTCGCGACGCAGCGAGACCGCCTGGGCGATCTTGCGCGAGAACCAGCCGGCGTCGACCGGAACGGCCTGATCGGTTTCCAGGATGCGCACGGCGATGCGCGAATGACCGTTGTAGAAGCCACGGCCGATCCACTCCCCGTCCACGCCGACGACGTCGACGATGGCACCGGGCTTGGGACGGACGACAGGCTTCTCGACCAGTTTCTGGAAGATCCACGGGTGGCTGGAGCGCCAGGCGTTCTTGAGGCGGACTACGGGGGCAGGGGTATTCATCCGCATATTGTATGACGCGGCATCGGGTACGCGCTGCCGGACCGCGGCCTGCGCGCGCGCACCACGGGTCCCGCCATGCGCGCGCCCTACCCCCGCGCCTGCGTCGGCGCCCCCTGGCCCCGGGGCGTTCCGGTCGAGCGGGGAGGTAAACGGCGGGCATTTGACGCCGGCCCCGGCAGCCCGCAGAATCGGCCTCAGAAGGGGAGTAGCTCCCAGACGTTGTCGCCGTCAATTCGAGCCCGCAGGCTCCGGTGCAACGGCAGTCCCACCCATCGGGACTGCGAGCGAGACCTTCGCCGTATGGCGAAGCTCTGTCTCCCCGGATCCCCCCGATCCTCCGTTGCAGATCCTCGCCCTCCGGCTTGAGGCATTCATTTTTCCAACGGACAAACCCATGCAGACGATCGGTAACTTATGGTTGTGGGGCGGCTTCGGCGCGGTGGTGGTCATCGCGCTGTTGGTCGATCTCGTATTGATGCGACACGGCGGACCGCACAAGGTCACCTTCAAGGAGGCCCTGTGGTGGTCGATCGGCTGGGTCCTGCTGGCCTTGGCCTTCAACGGCGGCCTCTGGTACTACCTCAACGAAACCGCCGGCCAGGTGGTGGCCAACAAGGTCGGGCTGGAGTTCCTCACCGGCTACCTGGTCGAGAAAGCCCTGGCGGTAGACAACATCTTCGTGTTTCTGATGATCATGGGCTACTTCGCGGTACCCGAAGAACAACGGCAGAAGGTGCTGATCATCGGCATTCTGGGCGCGATCGTGCTGCGTACGATCATGATCTTCGCCGGCAGCGTGCTGCTGACCAAGTTCCATTGGCTGCTGTACGTGTTCGGTGCGTTCCTGCTGTTCACCGGCTGGAAGATGTGGTTCTCGGCCGGGACCGAGCCGGATCTTGAGACCAACCCGGCGCTGCGCTGGATGCGCAAGCACCTGCGCCTGCTCCCGGACTACGCCGGCAACGCGATGAGCGTCATGCGCGACGGCAAGCGCTGGTTCACCCCGCTGTTCGTGGTGCTGATCCTGATCGCGGTCACCGACGTGATCTTCGCGGTGGACAGCATCCCGGCGATCTTCGCCATCACCACCGACCCGTTCATCGTGCTCACCTCCAACGTGTTCGCGGTGCTGGGCCTGCGGGCGATGTTCTTCTTGCTGGCCGGCATGGCCGATCGCTTCCACCTGCTGCCCTACGGCCTGGCCCTGGTGCTGGCCTTCATCGGCATCAAGATGATGCTGATCGACATCTTCAAGATTCCCACCCCGATCTCGCTGGGCGTGGTCGCGGTGATCATCGCCGCCACCGTGGTGCTGAGCCTGAAGAACCCGCCGAAGACCGGCGACGCCCCCCCACCACTCTCTCCCGTCGCGTTGCCCTTGTGTTCAGCCCGGGCGACGCAATCCCTTAGGGTATGAACGACAACCTGCCCCTGCCCGCCGGCGAGCCGCCGGTCTCCCCCCGCAACGACCACGGTCGTGTGATGCGGGCGTTCAACGCCAGCCTGGCGTTCGTGCTGGTGCTGGTGGCGGTGTTCACCGCGCAAGGTCATTTCAACTGGCAGCCGTGGGCCGTGTCGCCGCTGGACAAGGCCGGCCTGCTCGGCATTCTCGGTGCCCCGCTGCTGCATGGCTCGGTCGAGCATCTGGGCGCCAACGCGGCTGCCCTGCTGATCCTCGGCACACTGGCCGGCAGCGTCTATCCCAACGCCACGCTGCGCGCGCTGCCGCTGCTGTGGATCGGCTCGGGCCTTGGTGCCTGGCTGCTCGGCGATATCGGCAGCCACCACCTGGGCGCAAGCGGCATCACCCACGGCCTGATGTTCCTGGTGTTCGTGCTCGGCCTGCTGCGCCGCGACCGTCCGGCCATCGCCGCCGGGCTGATCGCCTTCCTGTTCTACGGGAGCATGCTGATCACCATCCTCCCGCACGAGCCGGGCGTGTCCTGGCAGTCGCACATGGGCGGCGCCTTTGCCGGCATCCTCAGCGCGCTGCTGTTCCGCCTGTCCGACCCGATGGCCCCGCGCAAGCGCTACAGCTGGGAAGAAGAAGACGAGGAAGACCTGGAGCTGCAGCGCGACAGCGACCTGGAGCCGCCGTCACCGCAGCGCGTGCCGGTGCTGTGGCAACCGCGCGAAGGCCAGGACTACGTGGTGCTGCCGTTCCGGCCGCGTGACCGGTCGGAGCCGCGCGAGTAGCGCTCACGTGGCGGATCTGATCCGGCCGAACAGCGCCAGGCGCAGGCAGCCAATGGCGAACATGCCCACCAGGACCACCATCGCCACCCCGAACAGCACGTTGAACGCGTACGCGAGCGGCTGCTCGCTCCAATAGTAGGTGTGCGCGCTGACGCGGTAGCCGCCGACCCGGATCCGCGCGGTGGCCAGGGCGGTCACCAGCGACAGCAGCTGCGTGAGTTCGAGTACCGCCAGGAAGGCGCCCAGCAGGCCGAAAAAGAGGCGGACGCCAGCGCCGGCCTTGTCAGCTGCGGATGGCGCCTTGTCCGCGCCCTCCTCTACCGTCTGCGCCGGGGCCGCGTGGGGTGGGTCCAGCACCTCCACGGGCACCGGCAGTTGCAGGTAATCGGCCAACACGCCCAGCCAGCGGTCGGTGCGCCGCGTGCCGGGCAGCACGGCGACATTGCCAGGCGTCAACAGGGTCTCGCTGCCATCGTGGCGCACGAGCCACAGCTGGGTGGTCCCGCGGTGCAGGGTGCCGTGCCATCGCAGTTGGAGTGCGGACAGCCCGTGCAGGGCGAAGGCGGCATTCACCAGCGTGCAGCGCCCGGACAGCGTGCGGGTATGGCGCTGGCCAACGCCGTCGCGGCGCGACAGGGTCAGCGTTTCGCTGGTCTCGGTGTACACCAGCAGGACCACCGCCAGCGCGACCAGCAGCAGGAACGCCAGCACCACCAGCAGCCAGGACAACGGGGCCAGGCGGGACAACGGCGAGTGTTCGTTCACCAGCGCCCCGACCACGAACGCGCCGGGTACCGCCAACGCGACCGCGCCCACGAACAGCACCAGGCCTGCCTGCACGCGGTTGTGCGAATGGATGTGCAGGTCGCCGCCTGGCGTGCGTTCGTAGCGATGTCCGATCAACATGCAGACCTCCGTGTCCAGCGGCCACGGTAGCCGTGGTCGCCGATCGCAACAAGGTCACGCACGTCCTGATCGGCAGGGCGTCCCGCCATCCGCGCCTGCGGATGCAGCGATCGTCGCCGGTCAGTTACCTGCGGTCGCCGCCGCATCCCCGTCCACCGCACGCCGGCCCAGTGCCGGGTCGTCGGTGAAGAACGCATCGATGCCGGTGGCCAGGTAGGCGCGCATCTCGGCGACCGAGCCGTCGGCATTGCGTGCGTTGGCCTCGCCCTTGCGGAACTCGGTGGCCTGGAAGTAATTCTCCGGGCGGAAGGTGTACGGGATGACCATCAACCCGGCCGCATGCGCATCGCGCACCAGCGGGGTGGGCGTGCCCAGCTTCCCCGCCGCATCCAGCGGAATGACCATGCGCAGGCTGGGGCCGATGCCATCGGCATAACCGGCCACCTGCGCCAGCCCAGTGGGGGTGATCATGTCGGCATAGCGCTGGCTGCCCTTGGCCGCCAGCACGTCGCCCGGCTGCTGCTTCGGGTCGCCGAGCAGCTGCAACAGGCGGATGTTGCTGTCAGCACCGAGCTTGCTGCGCAGGTAACGCAGGTTGGTGACCTCGAAGGACTGGATCGTCACCGGTGCCACCCGCGTGTACGCGTTGCCCTGCAGCGCGGCCAACACCTTGTCCTCCATCGGCAGGCCGATGCCCTTGAAGTAGGTGCCGTGCTTGATCTCGGGCACCAGCCCGATGCCGCGGTTGGCGCGCCCGGCCTGCTGCACCAGGAACGCGATGATCTCGTCCAGCGTGGCGATGCGGAACTGTCCATCGAAGGCCGTGCTGCGAAGCTGCGGCAGACGCTCGCGGGCGTACAGGGTCTTCAGCTCGGCCACGGTGAAGTCTTCGGTGAACCAGCCTTCCATGCGCTCGCCGTCGATGGTCTTGACCGTCTTGCGGCTGGCGAACTCCGGATGCGCGGCCACGTCGGTGGTGCCCCCGATCTCATTCTCGTGGCGCGACACCAGCACCCCGTCCTTGGTCATCACCAGGTCCGGTTCGATGTAATCGGCGCCGTCGGCGATGGCCTGCGCGTAGCTGGCCAAGGTGTGCTCGGGCAACAGCGCACTGGCACCGCGATGGCCATACACCGCCGCCTTGGGCGTTGCGGGGGACGTGGATTCAGCGCTCATGGCCACCCATGGTGCCACGGCCAGCGACAACAGCAACACACAACCCCACGACGACTTCGACACTGCAAACCCCTGTGTGATGCGCCCCGCGCCAACGCGGCGGGGCGTGGAAAGGACCGGCGCATTGTGGTGGTGCGGTGTGACAGGGGGAAGAAAGCCGCCCCTACTTGCCGATACAGAAGCTCGAGAATATCCGCCCCAGCAGATCATCGGCGCTCATCCGCCCGGTGATCTCACCCAGCGCCTCGTGGGCCAGGCGCAGTTCCTCGGCGGCCAGTTCCAGATGCTCGTGGACCAGCTCGGCTTCGGCGCGCTCGGCGTGGCCGATGGCCAGCACGATGGCCTCCACATGCCGGGCGCGGGCAGAGAATTCACCTTCCACGCTGTCCCCGGCGCTGCCGCTGGCCAGTTCGCGCAGGCGCGTGTGCAGGCGGTCCAGGCCCAGGCCGGTGGCGGCCGAGACGTGCACGATGTTGGGGTCGCCGGTAGCCGGGAGCGCGGCGAGCAGGTCGCTCTTGTTGTGGATCCACAGCTGCTGCGGCACCTCGGCGATGGCCTCGCGCACCGCCGCGTGCCCGGCCTGCGGGTCGCGGGCATCAAGCACGATGATGGCAAGGTCGGTGCGCTGCATCTCTACGTGGGCGCGGCGCATGCCCTCGCGCTCGATCGCATCGCCGCCTTCGCGCAGGCCGGCGGTATCGACCAGGGTCAGTTCCAGCCCGTCGATGCGGATGGTTTCGCGCAGGGTGTCGCGGGTGGTGCCGGCGATGTCGGTGACGATCGCCCGTTCGCTGCCGGCCAGTGCATTGAGCAGCGAGCTCTTGCCGGCGTTGGGCGGTCCCACCAGCACCGCGTGCAGGCCATCGCGCAGGCGGCGGCCGCGTTCGGCATCGTCGCGTAGCTGCACCAGCGCGCGCAGCGCCTGGCCCAATCCGGCGCGGACCTGATCGCCACCGAGGGTATCCAGCGGCTCGTCGGCGAAGTCGATCGCCGCCTCCACGTGGATGCGCAGCAGAACAAGCTGTTCCGCCGCCTCGTCGACCCGGCGCGAGAACACCCCGTCCAGCGAGCGGCGGGCGGCGCGTGCCGCGCGCGTATCGCTGGCGGCGATCAGGTCGGCGATCGCCTCGGCCTGGGCCAGGTCGAGCTTGCCGTTGAGGAAGGCCCGTTCGCTGAACTCACCCGGCCGCGCCTGGCGCGCACCGAGCGCGATACAGCGCGCGACCAGTTGTTGCAGCAGTACCGGGCTGCCGTGGCCCTGCAGCTCGACGACTTCTTCGCCGGTGAAACTGTGGGGCGCCGGGAACCACAGCACGATGCCATCGTCGATCACCTCGCCCTGTGCGTCGCGCAGGCGCGCGTAGTGGGCATGGCGCGGGCGCAGCGTCGGCGCGCCCAGTGCGGTGGCAATGGCCGCCGCACGCGGACCGGACAGACGCAGCAGGCCGACGCCGCCGGCGCCGGGCGCGCTGGCGATGGCCACGATGGTGTCGATGTTGGCGGAGGCGTTCATGGCTTACAGCTTCTCCAGCTGCGCGCGGGCCTGGGCAGCGCCGCTGCCCTGCGGCTGCAGCGCCAGATAGGTGGTGTAGGCCTGCCGCGCTTTGGCCTTGTCGCCGGCATGGAAGTACGCATCGCCAAGGTTGAGGTGGGCCACCGCGCGCGAGGGATCGATCTTCAAGGTGTTCTCCAGCCAGCGCGCGGCTTCGGCGTAACGCTGCTGGCGGTAGTAGACGAAGCCGAGGTTGTTGGCAGCCTGGGCGAAGTCCGGGCGCAGCTTCAGCGCTTCGGTGAACTGGGCGGCCGCTTCGTCGTAGCGCTTCTCGCGGTACAGCTGCAGGCCGCGGTCGTTGGCCTGCTGCGCGCGCTGGCGATCGGAAGTGGGCAGCGCTACCGGCACCACCAGCGTGCGCTTGCCTCCCTGCAGGTCGGGGACGGTGACCGGCGCCTGGGTTTCCCCCTGGGCATCCTGCGCCGCATCGACCTTGTTGTTCAGCGCGATGGCATCGGCCGAGAGCTGGTGCGTGTCGGCGTTGAGGTATTCCTGGCTGTCAGGCACCTGGAACACGAACTCGCCGCCCTGTGAGCCGGGCAGGCTGCCGAACGCCGGGGTCTGCCGCGATACCGCCGACACCGCCGGGGCGACGTAGGCGGCCAGCTCGGTGCCGGTGATCAGGCCATCGCCATTGAGGTCGCCCTTGCCCGCCAGCGCCTGCAGCAGCACCCAGGTGAACACCGAATGCCCGTTCGGGCCGCTGTCGGCCACCTGCTGGTCGGCGCCACCGGCGGTGAGCATCTGCCGCGCGCTGCGGCGGGCGTTCTCGCGCAGGAATGCCGACGACGATCCCCCCCCGCGGGTCAACCCGAGGCCGCTGTAGCAGGCATCCATCACGAACATCACGTGCTTGGCCTGCATGCTTTCGGCGATGTTCTGGATGTCGGTCATCGCGATGGCATCGGTGGCGAACTCGTTGGGATCCGAATCCACCGGAATGATGTAGCCCAGGTCGCGGCCCGAGGCCAGCCGACGGGTTGCGCCGTGGCCGGCGAAGAACACGAACACGCGGTCGTTCCTGCCGGTGCGGTCGTCGGCCAGCCGGTCGTGGAAGGCGGCCAGGATGTTGTTGCGGGTGGCCTGCTGGTTCTTCAGCACGATCACCTGCGAGGACGGAAAGCCGAACTGCCCGGTCAGGGTGTCGGCGATGGCCTGCGCATCATGGCTGGCGTATTCCAGCTTGGGCCACTTGGCGTAGTCGTCGATGCCGACCACGATGGCCCAGGATTTCTCGTAGCCACTGGTGACCGTGGTGTCGGCGGCAGCCGCCTTGCGCGCACGGCCAACGCTGAAGTCGCGGCCATTCCAGCCGGCGAACTGGTAGCCGTCGGCGATCAGCCGATCCAGGATCTGCGGCAACGCCTTCACCGCGCGATCGTGGATATCGTGGAACAGGATGATCCCGCGCTGTTCCTTCTGCACCTGTTCGACCACGCGCTGCACGATCGACTCGGGTACCGGGTCGGCCCAGTCCATCGAATCGATGTTCCACATGATCGACTTCAGCCCGGCTTCGTTGAGCAGCTGCAGGCCCTCGGCATTGCGCGCGCCATACGGGAAGCGGAACAGCGGAGCGCGCTTGCCGTCCACATCCTTGAGCAGCGTATCGGTGGACAACACCTGTTCGCGCAGGGCATCGCCGGTGGTGCGCGAGAGCTGGGCGTGGGTGAGGCTGTGGTTGCCCACCGCGTAGCCCTGCTCCATCAGGTCGCGGCTGATCCTGGCCAGCGGCCCCAGCGTGACCTTGCCGTCGGCCTGCACCGTGCCCAGGTTGCGGCCCACTTCGAAGAACACACCCGGTACGTCGTAGCGCTTGAGGATGGCCACCACCTCGTCGGTATAGGCCTTGTGCGGGCCATCGTCGAAGCTCAGCACCACGGTCTTGGGGGGCAGGTCGCGGCCGAAGATCTCGCGGTCGCTGTCCTTCATCGACATCGGGTACGGCTCGATCACCCCGTAATCGCGCAGGATCGCCTCGCGGCTGTACTGCTTGTGCAGGTGGGCGATGTAGTCCTCCCACTTCTCGCGCTTGAGCGCGATGGCGCGGGTGCGGTCGAAGCGGCTGAAGATGCGGGTGATTTCCTGGTTGTAGTTGCGCTCGATCTCGTCCAGCGCCTCCAGGTCTTCGCCGATGCGCTGGTGCAGCTTCACCGCCGGCAGCGAGGAATCGGTACCGACGCGGTCGTGCAGGGTGCGCAGGACTTCGCGGAAGGCCAGGCGGTCGGCGTCGAACAACTCCGGCGCCGATTCGATGTAGTCCAGCACCGTGCCCAGGGTGGCGAAGCGTTGCGGGCTCGCATCGCGCAGCAGGGTGTCGAACTGCGCGGCGATCGCCTCGCGCTGCGCCAGCCCATCATGGAACAGCTGCTGGCCGATGCGGCTGGAGGTGGCGCGGTCAGCCGACGACTGCTGCGCCTCATCGGCCAGCAGCACGATGATGCGGCGGTGGCCGTCGAGCAGCTTCTGCAGCGCGGTGAGCAGCGGTGCGGCCGCCGGGTCGGCGGCGGCGGCGGCCTGCGCGCTGGGCTGGGTGACCCCGTCGGCGGTGGCCGCGGGTTTGTCCCCACACCCGGCCAGCGCCAGGGTGAGCGCCAGCATGGGCACGGACAGGCGGAACAGCGACGACGCAGCGGGCATGGAGTGGCTCGGGGGAACGGGGCAACGGTGGCGGCGATTGTATCGCCGCCAAAGAAAAACCCGCCGGGTGGCGGGTTTTCCGGGGCAGCCGACCGACGGTCGGCGCTACGTGTTTTTGCAGCCGACCAACGGTCGGCTCTACTTCTTTTTGATGGGGGCGGTGGTCGCCGGCACCGGATCGCTGCCGTGGCGCTTGGTCATCCACCACTGCTGCAGCAGGCCCAGGCCACCGTTGACCACCCAGTACAGGACCAGGCCGGACGGCATGAAGGCCATCATGACGCCGAACACCAGCGGCATCATCTGCATCATCTTGGCCTGCATCGGGTCCATGCCCGGGGCCGGGGTCAGCTTCTGCGTGGCCCACATCACCGCCACGTTGATCACCGGCAGGATGAAGTACGGGTCACGCGCGGTCAGGTCCTGGATCCAGCCCAGCCACGGCGCCTGGCGCAGTTCCACCGACTCCACCAGCACCCAGTACAGCGCGAAGAAGATCGGCATCTGGATGAGGATCGGCAGGCAGCCGCCCATCGGATTGATCTTTTCCTTCTTGTACAGCTCCATCATCGCGGTCTGGAACTTCTGGCGGTCATCGCCGTAGCGTTCCTTCAACTGCGCGATGCGAGGCTGGAAGCGACGCATCTTGGCGCCACTCTTGTACTGCACCGCCGACAGCGGATACAGCACCAGCTTCAGCAGCACGACCAGGCCAACGATCGCCCAGCCCCAGTTGTTGACGACCTTGTGGACCTGGTTCAACACCCAGAACAGGCCCTGGCCGATGATCGCCATCAGCGAGAAGCGGCTGTAATCGACCACGCGGTCCAGACCCTTCACGTCTTCCTTGGCGATCAGGTTGACCAGCTTCGGGCCGACCCACAGGCGAGCTTCGGTGCTGGCCTGCTGGCCCGGGGCGACGGTGAAGGCCGGGCCGGTGGCCTGGATCTGGTCTCGACCGTCATGCTGGGACAGCGCGTAGTTCGCGGCCTGGTCGGCCTGCGGGATCCACGCGGTGAAGAAGTGGTGCTGCAGCATCGCCAGCCAGCCGCCGGTGATGGTGCGATTGAGGTTGCCATCGTCCAGGTAATCCTTGAACGCGCGACGCTCATAACCGTCCTGCGGGCTGAACCAGGTCGCGCCGTTGAAGCTGAACGAGTCCGGGTTGGTCATGCTGCGCGACAGGATGGTCGGGGTGCGGTCCAGGGTGCGGTACACGTAGCCGTTCCACGGCGCGGTGCTGCCGTTGACCACTTCGTCCTTCACCTTGATCGCGTATTCGTTGCGACCCAGCGTGTAAGTACGACGGATGCTGACGCCGTTCGGGCCATTCCACACGAACGGGATCTGCAGTTCCTTCTGGCCCTTGCCCAGCACGAAGTCGCGGTCGTCGCCCACCAGGGTGAAGCCATTGGCTTCCGGCACCGGGGTGCCCTTGTCCTGGCTGGTCCAGCCACTCACCGCGCGGTACGGGTGGGTGCTCTCTTCGGTCAGCAGGCGCACCGGCGGGCTGCCGTCCGCCTTGGTCTGCGGGAACTGCAGCAGCTCGGCGTCCAGCACGGTGCCGCCGTCCAGCACCAGACGCAGTACGTCGGTGGTGACGGTGACGC
>NZ_JBFULC010000097.1:0-17108 GCF_056400525.1 Stenotrophomonas sp. P5_A9 | reverse complement strand
GCATCGGGCCGTCAGCGGCCGAGCAGACCAGGATCGCGCCGTCCATCTGGGCAGCACCGGTGATCATGTTCTTGACGTAGTCAGCATGGCCCGGGCAATCCACGTGGGCGTAATGACGCTCGGTGGATTCGTATTCGACGTGCGCGGTCGAGATCGTGATGCCACGCGCCTTTTCTTCCGGCGCGGCGTCGATCGCCGAGTAATCCTTGAATTCGCCACCGAAGCGCTCGGCACCGATCTTGGTCAGTGCAGCGGTCAGCGTGGTCTTGCCGTGATCGACGTGACCGATGGTGCCGACGTTGACGTGCGGCTTGGTGCGCTCGAACTTACCCTTTGCCATTGTTGTATACCTTGGATATCAGAAAAGAATGAGGTGGAGTCCCGAGCTTACGCTCAGGACTTCTTGATCACGGTTTCGGCGATGTTGTTCGGCGCCGGCTCGTAGTGGTCGAATTCCATCGTGAACGTCGCGCGACCCTGGGTCTGCGAACGCAGCGAGGTGGCGTAACCGAACATTTCACCCAGCGGGATCATCGCGTTGATGATGCTGGCCGAACCGTCACCGGTGGTGCTCGAACCCTGCAGCACGCCACGACGACGGCTGACGTCGCCCATCACGTCACCCTGGTAATCCTCCGGGGTCACGATCTCGACCTTCATGATCGGTTCCAGCAGGACCGGCTTGGCCTTCTGGAAGCCCTGCTTGAAGGCCATCGAGGAAGCCAGCTTGAACGCCATTTCCGAGGAGTCGACGTCATGGTACGAGCCGAACACCAGCTTCACCTTGACGTCCACGACCGGGAAGCCGGCCAGCGGACCGCTGGTGATGGTTTCGCGCAGGCCCTTTTCGATCGACGGAATGAATTCCTTCGGAATCACGCCACCGGTGATGTCGTTGATGAACAGGAAATCATCCTTGATGCCGGCGGCCAGCTTCGGATCTGCACGGTCTTCAGCGGTGATCGGCGACAGCTCGATCACGACGTGACCGTACTGACCCTTACCACCGGACTGCTTGGCGTGCTTGTAGTCCGACTTGACGTCGGCCATCTGAATGGTTTCGCGGTACGCAACCTGCGGCTTGCCCACGTTGGCTTCAACGTTGAACTCGCGCTTCATGCGGTCGACGATGATGTCCAGGTGCAGCTCGCCCATGCCCGAGATGATGGTCTGGCCGGATTCTTCGTCGGTCTTGACGCGGAACGACGGATCTTCCTGGGCCAGACGGCCGAGGGCCAGACCCATCTTTTCCTGGTCGGACTTGGTCTTCGGTTCGACGGCCATCGAGATGACCGGCTCCGGGAACACCATGCGCTCCAGGATGATCGGGTGGTCCTGCGAGCACAGGGTGTCACCGGTGGTGGTGTCCTTCAGGCCCACAGCAGCCGCGATGTCACCGGCCAGCACTTCCTTGATCTCTTCGCGATCGTTGGAATGCATCTGCAGGATGCGGCCGATGCGCTCCTTCTTGCCCTTGACCGAGTTCAGCAGCTGGTCGCCGGCGTTCAGGGTGCCCGAGTAGACACGGAAGAAGGTCAGCGCGCCCACGAACGGATCGGTGATGATCTTGAAGGCCAGGGCCGAGAACGGGGCCTTGTCGTCGGACTTGCGGCTCAGGGCGATGGTTTCATCGTCCACGTCGGTACCGGTCACGTCCGGCACGTCGATCGGCGACGGCAGCAGCTGCACCACGCCGTCGAGCATGGCCTGCACGCCCTTGTTCTTGAACGCCGAACCGCAGTACATCGGCACGATGTCGGTGGCCAGGGTGCGCACGCGCAGGGCCTCGACGATCTCGGCCTCGGTCAGTTCTTCGCCGCCCAGGTACTTTTCCATCAGCTCTTCGCTGGCTTCAGCCGCGGCTTCGATCATGTAGGTGCGGGCCTCTTCGGCCTCCGCCTGCATGTCGGCCGGGATTTCCAGGTACTCGAACTTCATGCCCTGCGAGGCTTCATCCCAATGGATGGCCTTCATCTTGATCAGGTCGACCACGCCCTTGAAGCCTTCTTCAGCGCCGATCGGCAGCTGCATCGGCACGGCGGTGGCGCCGAGCTTGGCCTTCAGCTGGCCCACGACCTTGGTGAAGTTGGCACCGGTGCGGTCCATCTTGTTGACGAAGGCAATGCGCGGCACCTTGTACCGGTTGGCCTGGCGCCACACGGTTTCCGACTGCGGCTGCACGCCACCGACGGCGCACAGCACGAACACCGCACCGTCGAGCACGCGCAGCGAACGCTCCACTTCGATGGTGAAGTCGACGTGTCCGGGGGTATCGATGATGTTGAAGCGGTGCTCCGGCAGGGACTTGTCCATGCCCTTCCAGAACGCGGTGGTCGCAGCGGACTGGATCGTGATGCCACGCTCCTGCTCCTGCTCCATCCAGTCCATGGTGGCAGCGCCGTCGTGCACTTCACCGATCTTGTGGCTCTTGCCGGTGTAGAACAGGATGCGCTCGGACGTGGTGGTCTTGCCAGCATCGATGTGAGCCATGATGCCGAAGTTGCGGTAACGCTCGATGGGAGTGTTGCGGGCCACGGGAGCCTCTCAATTTCTTGGAATTCGGATGGCCGAACGCCGCCTTTCGGCGGCCTTCGGATTGGCGCGGCACCCCAGGTGCCGCGAAGCGGCACTAGGAGATAGTGCCGCCGTGCCTGTTTTGCAAGGCCGTCAAACTCACCAGCGGTAGTGGGCGAATGCCTTGTTGGCTTCGGCCATGCGGTGGGTTTCTTCGCGCTTCTTGATAGCGCCACCACGGTTTTCCGAGGCGTCCAGCAGTTCGGCAGCCAGCTTCTTCGGCATGGTGTTCTCACCACGCTTGCGCGCGGAGTCGATCAGCCAACGCATGGCCAGCGCCATCTTGCGCGAGGAACGCACTTCGACGGGCACCTGGTAGGTGGCACCACCGACGCGACGGGACTTGACTTCGACCGACGGAGCCACGTTTTCCAGAGCCTTCTGAACCAGCTCGACGGAATTCGGGTTCTTTTCGCCGATCACGTCCATGGCGCCATAGACGATCTTTTCAGCGACCGACTTCTTGCCGCTCAGCATCACCATGTTGATGAAGCGTGCGATGGTTTCACTTCCGTGCTTCGGATCCGGCAGGACAGAGCGCTGCGGCGTATTACCTTTACGAGACATGTGTACTTTCCCTTAGCTCTTCGGACGCTTGGCGCCGTACTTGGAACGGCCCTGGCGACGCTTGGCAACGCCGGAGGCGTCCAGCGAGCCACGCACGGTGTGGTAACGCACACCCGGCAGATCCTTGACGCGACCGCCACGGATCAGGACCACGGAGTGCTCCTGCAGGTTGTGGCCTTCGCCGCCGATGTAGCTAATCACTTCTTCCTGGTTGGTCAGGCGAACCTTGGCAACCTTGCGAAGCGCCGAGTTCGGCTTCTTCGGAGTGGTGGTGTACACGCGCGTGCAGACGCCACGGCGCTGGGGGCACTTATCGAGAGCCGGGGAGGCACTCTTATAAGTGGTTGCCTGCCGCGGCTTGCGGACAAGCTGATTGATCGTCGCCATCAGTATGTTCTTCTGAGAGAGGCCAATGAAAAGACTGGCCATTGAATGCGGAAATGTGCGAGCAGGCGAGAAACCGGCCTGCTGAGACAGACGATTGTAGCAACCCGGCGAAAACGCAGTCAAATGCGCACGCGCCCGGCCAGCCCTGATCCCGGGCCGTTACAGGGGAGCCTTTTCCGTGCCCCCCGTTCAGGTTGTCAAGCCGGTCCTTTGCAAGACCGGCGGGCATCCTACCTCATCGGTGGCGATCCGGCCAGTGGCCGGTGCTGCCGATTCATCGGACCAGCCTGCGCCGTGTCCTGTCGGGAAGAGGCCGACCCGGAGGTCGGCACCCTGCCCTGCCGCGGGCCCGGCCGGAGCCGGGCCTGCGTATTACTCGTCGCTGCCCGGCGCCTGTTCGGCGTCGGTCGATGCCACGGCCACCGGTGCCGGCGCTGCCACTTCAGCCACTACCGGCGCGGAGCCGGACAGGGTCTGCATTTCCGAGTCGGTCAGACCCGAGGCGTTGCGACGGCGGTTGGCGTGGTACGACAGACCGGTACCGGCCGGGATCAGGCGGCCGACGATGACGTTTTCCTTCAGGCCGCGCAGGTTGTCCTTGGTGCCGCGGACGGCAGCTTCGGTCAACACGCGGGTGGTTTCCTGGAAGGAGGCCGCCGAGATGAACGATTCAGTGGCCAGCGACGCCTTGGTGATACCCAGCAGGACCGGATCGAAACGGGCGATCAGCTCGTTGCGGGCGGTCAGGCGTGCATTTTCCTCGATGACGCGCTGGCGCTCGGCCTGCTCGCCATTCAGGAACTTGCTGCTGCCCTGGTCGGTGATCTCGACCTTGCGCAGCATCTGACGGGTGATCACTTCGATGTGCTTGTCGTTGATCTTCACGCCCTGCAGGCGGTACACGTCCTGGATTTCCTTGACCAGGTAGGCCGCCAGCGGCTCGACGCCCAGCAGACGCAGGATGTCCTGCGGGCTCGGCTCGCCGTCCACGATGGTTTCGCCCTTGGTCACGTGCTCGCCTTCGAACACGATCACCTGACGGTACTTCGGGATCAGCTCTTCGTGCTCGGAACCATCGGYGTCCTTGATGATCAGGCGCTGCTTGCCCTTGGTGTCCTTGCCGAAGCTGATGATGCCCGAACGCTCGGCCAGGATCGCCGGATCCTTCGGCTTGCGCGCTTCGAACAAGTCGGCAACGCGCGGCAGACCACCGGTGATGTCACGGGTCTTGGACGCTTCCTGCGGGATCTTGGCGACCACGTCGCCCACGCCGACGGCGGCGCCGTCCTGCAGGTTGACGATGGAACGCGGCGGCAGCAGGTACTGGGCCGGCAGATCGGTGTTCGGAATGGTCAGGTCATTGCCCTTGCCATCCACGATACGCACGATCGGGCGCAGTTCCTTGGCCTGCGAGCCACGACGCTTCGGATCGGTGATTTCACGCGATGCCAGGCCGGTCAGTTCGTCGGTCTTCTCGATGACGGTGACGCCGTCGATGAAGTCGATGAAGCGGATGAAACCGGCCACTTCGGACACGATCGGGTGGTTATGCGGGTCCCAGTTGGCCACGGTCTGGCCAGCCTTGACCTGGTCGCCATCCTTGGACGCAATGGTCGAGCCGTAGGGCAGCTTGTAACGCTCACGCTCACGACCGTGGGCATCGAGCACCGAGATTTCACCCGAACGCGAGACCGCCACCAGCGAACCGCTGGCGTGCTCGACCGACTTCAGGTTGTTGAACTTCACCGAACCGGTGGTCTTCACGGTGACGTTGTCGACCGCAGCCGCACGCGATGCCGCACCACCGATGTGGAACGTACGCATGGTCAGCTGGGTACCCGGCTCACCGATCGACTGGGCGGCGATGACGCCAACCGCTTCACCGATGTTGACGATGTGGCCACGGGCCAGATCGCGGCCGTAGCAATGGGCGCAGACACCGAAGGGCGAGGCGCAGGAGATGGTCGAACGGACCTTCACCGACTGCACGCTGGCATCTTCAAGCAGGGCCACCCACTGCTCGTCGAGCAGGGTGTTGCGGGTCACGATCGGATCTTCGTCGTTGCCCGGCAGGAACACGTCCTCGGCCACGACACGACCCAGCACGCGGTCCTTCAACGGCTCCACGACGTCGCCGCCTTCCACGATCGGGGTCATGGTCAGGCCTTCGGTGGTACCGCAATCCACCTCGGTGATGACCACGTCCTGCGCCACGTCGACCAGACGACGGGTCAGGTAACCCGAGTTCGCCGTCTTCAGCGCGGTATCGGCCAGACCCTTACGGGCACCGTGCGTAGAGTTGAAGTACTCCTGCACGTTCAGGCCTTCACGGAAGTTCGCCTTGATGGGCGTTTCGATGATCGAGCCATCCGGTCGCGCCATCAGGCCACGCATACCGGCCAGCTGACGGATCTGCGCCTGGCTACCACGCGCACCGGAGTCGGCCATGATGTACAGCGAGTTCATCGACTTCTGGTCGATGGTCTCGCCCTTGGCGTTGATCACCTTCTCGGTACCAATGGTGTCCATCATCGCCTTGGCGATGCGTTCATTGGTACGCGACCAGATGTCGACCACCTTGTTGTAGCGTTCGCCGGCGGTGACCAGGCCCGACTGGTACTGCTCCTGGATTTCCAGCACTTCGGCTTCGGCCTCGGTGAGGATGCCCTTCTTCTCGTCCGGGATCAGCATGTCGTCGATGCCGATCGACACGCCGGCACGGGTGGCGTAGGCAAAGCCGGTGTACATCAGCTTGTCGGCGAACACGACCGTGTCCTTCAAGCCCAGCTGGCGGTAGCTGGAGTTGATCAGGCGGCTGATGTTCTTCTTGGTCAGCTCGGTGTTGGCCAGCGCGAACGGCAGGCCTTCCGGCAGGATTTCAGCCAGCAGGGCGCGACCGATCGTGGTGTCCACGATCGAGGTCTTGTTCTGCTTGTTGCCGTCCTCGTCGGTCACCACTTCGGTGATGCGGACCTTGACGCGTGCGTGCAGTTCGACCACGCGGTTGTCGTAGGCGCGCTTGACTTCGGAGATGTTGGCGAAGGCCATGCCCTCGCCCTTCTTGTTCTCCAGCGAGCGGGTCATGTAGTACAGACCCAGCACGACGTCCTGCGACGGCACGATGATCGGCTCGCCGTTGGCCGGCGACAGGATGTTGTTGGTGGACATCATCAGCGCACGCGCTTCCAGCTGGGCTTCCAGCGAGAGCGGCACGTGGACGGCCATCTGGTCACCGTCGAAGTCGGCGTTGAACGCGGTGCAGACCAGCGGGTGCAGCTGGATGGCCTTGCCTTCGATCAGCACCGGCTCGAACGCCTGGATGCCCAGACGATGCAGGGTCGGCGCACGGTTCAGCATCACCGGATGTTCGCGGATGACCTCTTCCAGGATGTCCCAGACTTCGGCTTCTTCGCGCTCGACCAGCTTCTTGGCGGCCTTGATGGTGGTGGCCAGGCCACGACGCTGCAGCTTGGCGAACACGAACGGCTTGAACAGCTCAAGCGCCATCTTCTTCGGCAGGCCGCACTGGTGCAGGCGCAGGTACGGACCGACCACGATGACCGAACGGCCCGAGTAGTCCACGCGCTTGCCCAGCAGGTTCTGGCGGAAGCGACCCTGCTTGCCCTTGATCATGTCGGCCAGCGACTTCAGCGGGCGCTTGTTGGTGCCGGTGATGGCACGGCCACGACGGCCGTTGTCCAGCAGCGCATCGACCGATTCCTGCAGCATGCGCTTTTCATTGCGCACGATGATGTCCGGCGCGTTCAGCTCGAGCAGGCGGCGCAGGCGGTTGTTGCGGTTGATGACGCGGCGGTACAGATCGTTCAGGTCGGAGGTCGCGAAGCGGCCACCGTCCAGCGGCACCAGCGGACGCAGGTCCGGCGGCAGCACCGGCAGCACGGTCATGACCATCCACTCCGGACGGTTGCCCGACTCGAGGAAGGCCTCGACCAGCTTGATGCGCTTGGTCAGACGCTTGAGCTTGGTTTCCGAACCGGTGCTGGCGACTTCTTCGCGCAGGCGGGTCATTTCCGACTGCAGGTCGATGGTGCGCAGCAGTTCGTACACGGCCTCGGCGCCCATGGCGGCATCGAAGTCGTCGCCGTGTTCCTGGCGTGCCTGCAGGTACTGCTCTTCGGTCAGCAGCTGACGGCGCTCCAGGGTCGTCAGACCCGGCTCGGTCACCACGTAGGCTTCGAAGTACAGCACGCGTTCGATGTCACGCAGGGTCATGTCCAGCATCAGGCCGATGCGCGACGGCAGCGACTTGAGGAACCAGATGTGCGCGACCGGCGAAGCCAGGTCGATGTGGCCCATGCGCTCGCGACGCACCTTGGCCAGGGTGACTTCGGTGCCGCACTTTTCGCAGACCACGCCGCGGTGCTTCATGCGCTTGTACTTGCCGCACAGGCACTCGTAGTCCTTGACCGGTCCGAAGATGGCGGCGCAGAACAGGCCGTCACGTTCCGGCTTGAACGTACGGTAGTTGATGGTTTCCGGCTTCTTCACTTCGCCGAAGGACCACGAACGGATCAGGTCCGGCGAGGCCAGCGCGATCTTGATCGCGTCGAAGTCCAGCGTCTGGCGCTGCTGGTTGAAGAGGTTGAGCAAGTCTTAGAAAAAAACCGGGTGCCGCGGCTGCGGGGGTTGCCGCGCCTGCGCCATCAGTTGTCTTCCAGTTCCATGTTGATGGCCAGCGAGCGGATTTCCTTCACGAGAACGTTGAAGGATTCCGGCATGCCCGCGACCATCTCGTGCTCACCGTCGACGATGTTCTTGTACATCTGGTTACGACCCTGCACGTCATCGGACTTCACCGTCAGCATTTCCTGCAGGGTGTAGGCCGCGCCGTAGGCTTCCAGCGCCCAGACTTCCATTTCACCGAAGCGCTGGCCGCCGAACTGCGCCTTGCCGCCCAGCGGCTGCTGGGTAACGAGCGAGTACGGGCCGGTCGAACGGGCGTGCATCTTGTCGTCGACCAGGTGGTTCAGCTTCAGGTAGTGCATGTAGCCCACGGTGGTGTGGCGATCGAATGCCTCACCGGTGCGGCCGTCATACAGCTGGGTCTGGCCGCTCAACGGCAGGTCGGCCAGGGCAAGCATGTGCTTGATCTCGGCTTCGGTGGCACCGTCGAACACCGGGGTGGCCATCGGCACGCCGTCGGTCAGGTTGTCGGCCAGGCGCAGCAGCTCCTCGTCGCTGAACTGGGTCAGGTCGACATGGTTGGCGTGCTGGGTCTTGTCATGGTTGTAGACATCGTCCAGGAACTTGCGCAGGTCGCTGATCGCGGCCTGGGCTTCCAGCATGCCCTGGATCTTGCGACCCAGGCCCTTGGCGGCCCAGCCCAGATGCACTTCCAGGATCTGGCCGATGTTCATACGCGACGGCACGCCCAGCGGGTTCAGCACGATGTCCACGGTCTCGCCCGAGGCCATGTACGGCATGTCCTCGACCGGCACCACGTTGGAGACCACACCCTTGTTGCCGTGGCGGCCTGCCATCTTGTCGCCCGGCTGGATACGACGCTTCACGGCCAGGAACACCTTGACCATCTTCAGCACGCCCGGCGCCAGGTCGTCGCCCGCGGTGATCTTGCCGCGCTTGTCGGCGAAGCGACGCTCGAATTCCTTCTCGTGCGCCTGGATCTGCTTCTGGGCGCGTTCGATGGCTTCGGAGGCGTCGTCATCCTTCATGCGCAGCACGAACCAGTCGGCCTTCTTCAGGCCGTCCAGGTAGGCGTCGGTAACGGTGTCGCCCTTCTTCAGGTTGGCACCGCCGTTGACCACCTTGCCCACGATCTGCGAACGCAGACGGGCGTAGATGGCGCCTTCCAGGATGCGGAACTGGTCGTCGAAGTCCTTCTTGACGCGCTTGATTTCAGATTCTTCGATCTGACGGGCACGCTTGTCCTTCTCGATACCGTCGCGGGTGAAGACCTGCACGTCGATGACGGTGCCGTCCATGCCCGGCGGCACGCGCAGCGAGCTGTCCTTCACGTCCGAAGCCTTCTCGCCGAAGATGGCGCGCAGCAGCTTCTCTTCCGGGGTCAGCTGGCTTTCGCCCTTCGGGGTGACCTTGCCGACCATGATGTCGCCGGCGCGCACTTCGGCACCGATGTACACCACGCCCGACTCGTCCAGGCGGTTCAGCGCCTGCTCGGACACGTTCGGGATGTCGGCGGAAATTTCCTCCGGCCCCAGCTTGGTGTCACGCGCGACGCAGGTCAGCTCTTCGATGTGGATCGTGGTGTAACGATCCTCTTCCACCACGCGCTCGGAAAGCAGGATGGAGTCTTCGAAGTTGTAGCCGTTCCACGGCATGAAGGCGATCAGCATGTTCTGGCCCAGGGCCAGTTCGCCGATGTCGGTGGACGGACCGTCAGCCAGCACGTCGCCACGCGCCACCACGTTGCCCACTTCCACCAGCGGACGCTGGTTGATGCAGGTGTTCTGGTTGGAACGGGTGTACTTGATCAGGTTGTAGATATCCACGCCGGCGTCGGTCGCGTCGGTGATCTCCACTTCGTTGACCTTGACCACGATGCGGCCGGCGTCGATCTGCACGATCTCACCGCCACGACGGGCGTTCACGGTCACACCCGAGTCACGGGCCACGGCGCGTTCGATACCGGTACCCACCAGCGGCTTCTGCGCACGCAGGGTCGGCACGGCCTGGCGCTGCATGTTGGCGCCCATCAGTGCACGGTTTGCGTCATCGTGTTCCAGGAACGGAACCAGCGCCGCTGCAATGGACACGGTCTGCATCGGCGAGACGTCCATGAAGTGGACTTCCGCCGGCGGCTTGAGCAGCGACTCGCCCTGGAAGCGGCACGGCACGAACTGCTCGGTGAGCATGCTGTTGGCATCGGTCAGGGCGTTGGCCTGGGCGATGACGTATTCGTTTTCTTCGATCGCCGACAGGAACTCGATGTCGTCGGAGACCTTGCCGTCGGCGACCTTGCGGTACGGGGTCTCGAGGAAACCGTACTGGTTGGTGCGGGCGTACACGGCCAGCGAGTTGATCAGGCCGATGTTCGGGCCTTCCGGGGTTTCGATGGTGCAGACGCGGCCGTAATGGGTCGGATGGACGTCGCGCACTTCGAAGCCGGCGCGCTCACGGGTCAGACCGCCCGGGCCCAGGGCCGAGACGCGACGCTTGTGGGTGACTTCCGACAGCGGGTTGTTCTGATCCATGAACTGGGACAGCTGCGAGGAGCCGAAGAACTCCTTGATGGCAGCGGCGACCGGCTTGGCGTTGATCAGCTCCTGCGGGGTCAGGCCTTCGGATTCGGCCATCGACAGGCGCTCCTTGACCGCGCGCTCGACGCGGACCAGGCCCACGCGGAACACGTTCTCGGCCATTTCACCGACCGAACGCACGCGACGGTTGCCCAGGTGATCGATGTCATCGACCACGCCGCGACCATTGCGGATCTCGGTCAGGACCTTGATCACTTCCAGGATGTCGGAGGTATCGGCATGCTCGGCGACCAGGCGCTTGGACTCTTCGTCGTTGCGCTCACCGAAGTACTTGCGGTCGTACAGCACCGCTTCGCCGGTGACAGCCTTGCGGCCGACACGACGGTTGAACTTCATGCGGCCGACCGTGGACAGGTCGTAGCGCTCGAAGGTGAAGAACAGGTTGTGGAACAGGTTCTGCGCGGCATCCTTGGTCGGCGGCTCGCCCGGACGCATCATGCGGTAGATCTCGACCAGGGCTTCCAGCTGGGTCTTGGTCGGATCGATGCGCAGGGTGTTGGACAGGTACGGGCCACGATCCAGGTCGTTCACCCACAGGGTGCCCACGGCATCGACGCCGGCCTTGCGGAAGGCCTGCAGCTGATCGTCGGTGATTTCGTCGTTGGCCTGGGCCAGCAGCTCACCGGTATTGGCGTCCACCACGTCGTGCGACAGGATGCGGCCGACGATGTAATCGTCCGGCACGGCCAGGGCGGCGATGCCGGAGGCTTCCAGCTGCTTGACGTGGCGCGCGGTGATGCGCTTGCCGGCTTCGACGATGACCTTGTCGCCGTCGGCCAGGTCGAAGTTCAGGGTCTCGCCGCGCAGACGCTCGGCCACCAGTTCGAGCTGCACACCTTCATCGGGGTTGATGTGGAAGGTGTTGATCTCGAAGAACTCGGCCAGCATTTCTTCATTGCTGTAGCCCAGCGCACGCAGCAGGATCGACACCGGCAGCTTGCGGCGACGATCGATACGGGTGAACAGCGCGTCCTTCGGGTCGAACTCGAAGTCCAGCCAGGAGCCGCGGTACGGGATGATGCGGGCGCTGTACAGCAGCTTGCCCGAGCTGTGGGTCTTGCCACGGTCGTGGTCGAAGAACACGCCCGGCGAACGGTGCAGCTGCGACACGATGACGCGCTCGGTACCGTTGACGATGAAGGTGCCGTTGTCGGTCATCAGCGGGATTTCGCCGAGGTAGACCTCCTGCTCCTTCACGTACTTGATGGCCTTGGTCGACGACTCGCGGTCGTAGATCACCAGGCGCACGGTCACGCGCAGCGGCGCGCCGTAGCTCATGCCGCGCTGGCGGCACTCGCGCTCGTCGAACACCGGTTCGCCAAGCTTGTAACCCACGTATTCCAGCGCAGCGTTGCCGCTGTAGCTGGCGATCGGGAAGACCGACTTCAGGGCGGCGTGCAGGCCCAGATCACGGCGCTTGGCCGGATCGATGTTTTCCTGCAGGAACTCCCGATAGGAATCCACCTGGATGGCGAGCAGGAAAGGCACTTCGAGGATCGAGCGCTGCTTGCCGAAATCCTTGCGGATACGCTTCTTTTCGGTGAACGAATATGACGTCATGGGGTCTCAC
This sequence comes from Stenotrophomonas sp. P5_A9, assembly GCF_056400525.1. Classification (NCBI taxonomy): domain Bacteria; kingdom Pseudomonadati; phylum Pseudomonadota; class Gammaproteobacteria; order Lysobacterales; family Lysobacteraceae; genus Stenotrophomonas; species Stenotrophomonas sp. P5_A9. The sequence continues at coordinate 4,751 of NZ_JBFULC010000097.1, read as the reverse complement.
CTTGGCTGTGCGGGCCGCCGTACAGGCGCGGCCCGAAGGGAACATGAAAATTGTCAGTTGGAAGTCGCTGGTATTGCCGGCACCAGCACGCCTTCTTTTGCTACTTCCAACTGCCAACTCGCCGGCCTGGGGCCGGAAAGGTCAGCCGACCAACGGTCGGCTCTACCGCAGCCGACCAACGGTCGGCTCTACCGCAGCCGACCAACGGTCGGCTCTACCGGTCGTTGTCGCAACAACGACCAAAGGCCGGGGGCTTACGCCCCCAGCCTTGGCTGCATCGCCGCGATTCGATGGCGAGGCAAGGAACTGCTTACTTGACTTCGACAGTCGCGCCAGCAGCTTCCAGGTCCTTCTTGAACTTGGCAGCGTCGTCCTTCGAAGCGGCTTCCTTGATCACGCCACCGGCTTCGGCCAGGTCCTTCGCTTCCTTCAGGCCCAGGCCCGTGATGGCGCGGACGGCCTTGATGACTTCGACCTTCTTGTCGCCGGCCGACTTCAGGATGACGTCGAATTCGGTCTGCTCTTCAACGACGGCAGCCGGGCCAGCCACAGCAGCGGCGACCGGAGCAGCGGCGGAGACGCCGAACTTCTCTTCGATGGCCTTGACCAGCTCCATCACTTCCATCAGGGACTTCTCGGCGATTGCGTCGACGATCTGTTCGTTGGTAAGGGACATTTTGATTACCTTTGGATAATTTTCTGGGTTGAGGTTCCGTCAGGAACCACGGAAACGTCGACTCAGGCGGTCTCGGCAGCCGGTTCGGCAGCGTCGGCAGCGGCTTCTTCGCCACCACCCTGCTTGTCGCCGATGGCCTTGATGGCGCGGGCGAACATCGTGACCGGCTCGGTCAGGACGCGGGCCAGCATGGCCAGGGCCTGATCACGGGTCGGCAGCGAGGCCAGCACGTCGACATGGCCAGCCGGGAACAGTTCCCCGCCGATGGCCACGACCTTTGCCTGCAGCTTGTCGTTGGTCTTGGCAAAATCCTTGATCAGGCGACCGGCTGCGCCGGGCTCCTCGAGCGAGAACGCGTACAGCAGCGGACCGACGAGTGCGTCTTTGGCGCATTCGTATTCGGTACCTTCCACTGCACGTGCCGCCAGCGTGTTCTTGACAACTTTCAAGAAAACGCCGGTTTCGCGTGCCTGCTTGCGCATCGCGGTCATCTGGGAGACCGTGGTGCCAGCATATTCGGCTGCGATCAAGGAGTGAGCCTTGGCGGCGACTTCTGCCAGCTCCGCGACTACTTCTTGCTTCTGGGACAGATTGAGAGCCATTGCACTCCTCCAATTGAACTCCGCTTACGGCTCCTGCCGAGCGCGGTCCTGGGCGGTATCCCTCCTGGACGCCGGGAACATCAGGTGATGTTCCAAGGGTGGGCCGTTCTAGACCTGGATGGCCAACCTGGGAGAACCCAGACGTGCGTAAACCAGAAAAACTCCAGAAGGGCACCATCTACGCAGGGTGATTCCCGAGAGAATCGATTAAGCGGTCGGTACTGCGCCGGCGGCGACTCCTTGCCAAAGCGAGCATCCCTGCCCGTCGCCGGTATGTACTGACCGCGCCTGCGGTCTTTGACGGCTTCTCCGCGGGGTTGCCCCTGCTCGGATGCCTTCAAATGTGACGGACACGGGACCCGAAGGACCCGCGCCCGCTTGAAACGATTACTTCAGGGTCAGCGACGACGGATCGACGGTGACGCCCGGGCCCATCGTCGAGCTGACCGAAACCTTCTGCAGGTAGGTGCCCTTCGAGGTTGCCGGCTTGGCCTTGATCAGGTCCATCAGCAGCGCCTGCAGGTTCAACTTCAGCGCGTCTTCGGCGAAGTCGGCCTTGCCGATGGTGCAATGGATGATGCCGGCCTTGTCGGTGCGGTAACGCACCTGACCCGACTTGGCATTCTTGACCGCTTCACCCGGGTTGGCCGACACGGTGCCGACCTTCGGGTTCGGCATCAGGCCGCGCGGGCCGAGCACGGTGCCCAGCTTACCCACGACGCGCATGGCGTCCGGGGTGGCGATGACGACGTCGTAGTTCAGATCGCCGGCCTGCATCTTCTCGGCCAGGTCTTCCATACCAACGGCTTCGGCGCCAGCGGCCAGGGCTTCGTCAGCCTTGGCACCGGCCGGGGCGAAGACGGCGACGCGCACGCTCTTGCCGGTACCGGACGGCAGCACGGTGGAACCGCGCACCTGCTGGTCGGACTTCTTGGCGTCCACGCCCAGGCGCACAGCGACGTCGAAGGACTCGACGAACTTGGCCTTGGTAGCGGTCTTCAGGATCTTGATTGCGTCCTCGAAGGCATACGCCTTACCCGGGACGACGGCAGCCTTGATGGCCTTCTCACGCTTGGTCTGTGCCATCTTCTTAACCCTCCACCACGAGGCCCATGGAACGGGCAGAACCGGCAATCGTGCGCACCGCGGCGTCCAGGTCGGCGGCCGTCAGGTCGGCTTCCTTGGTCTTGGCGATTTCTTCMAGCTGCTTACGGGTCACCTTGCCCACCTTGTCGGTGTTCGGGCGCTTGGAGCCCGAGGAGATGCCAGCAGCCTTCTTGAGCAGCACGGCGGCCGGGGTGCTCTTGGTGATGAAGGTGAAGGTACGGTCCGAATAGGCCGTGATGATGACCGGCACCGGCAGACCCGGCTCCAGCTTCTGCGTGGCGGCATTGAAGGCCTTGCAGAATTCCATGATGTTCAGGCCGCGCTGACCCAGCGCAGGACCGACCGGCGGCGAGGGGTTGGCCTGACCGGCCTTCACCTGCAGCTTGATGTAACCGACAACTTTCTTTGCCATGAGTATGCTCTCCGGGTGCTAGCGCCTTACGACAACAGGCTCCCCATCGGACCGGGAATCACGCGTCCCGGCATCGCGTTTTGAATTCACGCAGAAGGCCACCTCGCGGCGGCCCTTGCTTTTTGCCAGCTTCCTGGCAGGAAGCCGCGCACTATATCAGAATTTTTTCGCCATTGCCGCAAGGCAGGCGCGACCGGGCCGTTCAGGTTCCGGGCGATGGCCCGGAACCTTGTTCCCGCAGGCTCAGACGGCCTTTTCGACCTGGCCGAACTCGAGCTCGACCGGGGTAGCACGACCGAAGATCAGCACCGAGACGCGCAGACGGCTCTTCTCGTAGTTGACTTCCTCGACCACGCCATTGAAGTCGTTGAACGGGCCTTCGGTGACACGGACCATCTGGCCCGGCTCGAACAGCACCTTCGGACGGGGCTTTTCCACGCCTTCCTGAACGCGGTCCAGGATGGCAGCAGCCTCTTCATCACGGATCGGCAGCGGACGATCGGCAGTACCGCCGATGAAGCCCATCACCTTGGAGGTGTCCTTCACAAGATGCCAACTTTCGTTGTCGATGCGCGGGATACCGTTTTCTTCGTGGGTCTCGATCTGGACCAGCACGTAACCCGGGAAGAACTTGCGCTCGGAACGGCGCTTCTGGCCGGCGCGCATTTCGACCACTTCCTCGGTCGGGACCAGGACATCACCGAAGCGCTCCTGCATCTCGTCACGCACGATGCGATCGCGCAGAGCCTGCGCAACCGACTTTTCGAAGCCCGAATAGGCGTGAACGACGTACCAACGCTTCACTGGTTTCTCCTTATCGACCCAGGAACCACTGGGTCGCTTTCTGAATCAGGAAATCAAATCCGCCCAGCAGGAGGCTGAGGATGATCACAACCACGATCACCACCCAGGTCATGCGGATGGCTTCCTGGCGGGTCGGCCAGACAACCTTGCGCAGTTCGAAACGCGATTCGGAAAGAAACGCACGCGTGTCGCGACCTTTGCCGGTCATCAGGAACACGCCAACGCCGGCCGCGAGGCCAACGACAACGGCCAGACCGCGAAGCGGACCGGCCCATGCACTCTGGGACGCATGCTCAGGGGTGCCGAACCAGTACCAAGCAAAGAGACCCGCCAGCACCAGAATGGTTGCGGCGGCGTACTTGACGATGTCACCTCCAGTAGAGGTGTTGTCCTTGGAATGCTCGATCTTGCTGTTCATCCGGCTCTGGCTGCTGAGGCGGCATGGCATGGCCGCTGGAAGGGAGAAGTGGCACGCCAGGAGGGACTCGAACCCCCAACCTGCGGTTTTGGAGACCGCTGCTCTGCCAATTGAGCTACTGGCGTACTGAAAAACTGCCTTCCCTTAGACGGCGAAGGCGGACCGAGGTTCCCGGCCCGCCATTCGCGAGACCGGCAGCGCTAAGCAACCGCCGGTATTACGAAATTACTTGAGGATCTTGGAGACCACGCCGGCGCCGACGGTACGACCGCCTTCACGAATCGCGAAGCGCAGGCCTTCATCCATGGCGACCGGGTTGATCAGGGTGACAACCATCTTCACGTTGTCGCCCGGCATGACCATTTCCACGCCTTCCGGCAGCTCGACCGCACCGGTGATGTCGGTGGTGCGGAAGTAGAACTGCGGACGGTAGCCCTTGAAGAACGGGGTGTGGCGGCCGCCTTCATCCTTGGACAGGACGTAGACTTCGGCGTCGAACTGGGTGTGCGGCTTGATCGAACCCGGCTTGCAGAGGACCTGACCACGCTCGACGTCGTCACGCTTGGTGCCGCGCAGCAGCAGACCGGCGTTGTCGCCTGCCTGACCCTGGTCGAGCAGCTTGCGGAACATTTCCACGCCGGTCACGGTGGTCTTGACGGTGTCGCGGATACCGACGATTTCGATTTCTTCGCCGACCTTGATCACGCCGCGCTCGATACGACCGGTCACCAC
>NZ_JBFULC010000096.1:0-9230 GCF_056400525.1 Stenotrophomonas sp. P5_A9 | reverse complement strand
GTGATGGCTCGCTTGTAGCGCAAAGCCATATCGCTTGATCAGTGCATGCGAGATGTCGAGAACCAGGTCCCAACGCTCGCGGTCATCGAGCTCGTGCGGCAAGGCAATGGTGAAATCACGGCAAACGGTACTGTTGCGGCGGCGCTCTGCCGCCTCTGCTGCGGCCCAGAGGCGTTGCGGGTCATTAGTCCAAGCGGGCGCCCCAGAGGGAGCCACGCAGCAGGCCTGGATGATTCCAGCCCTGCCCCGGTAGTCATGTTTGACGCCGGATCTGGGATCAGTGAGCAAGAATCCGCCCCGGTAGGCGGCGGCTGCGAGGGCGGAATGACCCTTAGCTCGGCTGTAAGTTTTGATGCGTGTGTGTTCGATAGTCATAAGGCTTCCAGTGTCTTAGTCCATTGGTTATGGCTCAAGATTTGAGAAGCGCAATAGCTCGAAAACACCTTATTTATAGTGCTTTTGTTGCCTGTTATGGTTCACGCTCGCACCTGATTGAACAAGAAGAACCGAGCATCACGAACGCTTCGGGTGCAGAAAACTTCTGTTACTTTACCAGGATGCCCGCCATGTAAAACCACCAATCGTTGACGAAGATCAAAACCCCGTTAGCCTAATGGAAAATAAGGGGATAAAGGTGGATAGAAAAAGAGTACAAGCAAGGCTTAGCCAGTTGGGAGTGGCACTTTCGAACGAGAAGAGCGAAAAAGGCTGGTTGACTCAAGCCATGCATGGCGGTGCATCGACACATTACTTCCCTAAGTTGTCGTCAGCTCTAGCGCATTGGGATGGAATTGCAATGTCGCACCTCGAGCACCGACACGTGATGGACCAAATTTTCAACCATACCTTTGATACAGGCAGCCAAGAAGAAAAAGAGCAATTTATTCGGTGGATTGAAGATGCTGACACGCCTCCGGAAGTCGCTTACCGTGCGGCGATTACGCCTTTTGAACTCCCAAAGAATTGGCGAAAATCTGCCAGCGCCATCTTCACACCAGACAAGCCTATTGACCGATCATGGGCAGACTACTACGCTCGTGAGAAGTTAGTCGCGCTGCTCTCAAAGAGCTAGCGAGCCGTTCGTCTTCAAAGAAAAGTGGACAAGGACCGTCAACGTGCAACCTCTGAAAAACTGGATAGAAGCCGAACTCGGCGTTCCGCCAAACTCGACATTGAATGCGCTGGCGGCTACGTTCCAGATGGCGCTGCTTGAACTGCAAAAAAATAACATCACAGCGGATCATGATGAAGAGACAATCACCGCAGCTATCCTGGGTGCTTTTACGGCAGTCGCTCCATTCTGCTGCTTAGCCTACCAGCCCGCTCCCTCACCACACCACCTTTGGGTGAGATATGCCAAAAGCGGCACCGGGCTGATGACAGAACCAGGACGCGGGGCTGATTTCGCGCTGGTCATTTGCATGCCGGATGGCAGTTTTCGCCTCTCCGTATTTCAGGCAAAAATGGATAAGGGAGCCGGAACGTTTTCAATCAGGCATATCTCGCCAGCGAGAGCAAACCCACCAAAGCTACCTGAACCACAGTTCCTGAGACTTGCTGATTACGGGCTCGATATACTAAATGACTTAGCAGACCCCAATATAAATCCAGTCTTTTCAAACCTACACTGGTTACATTATCTGGTTTACGAGAGCAATCAAATTCGCTGTAGCGCGATTACGAATCACCAGCCTACATATACGTTGATTAGCGCACAAAAGGCTGTAATTGTGAAAGCATGCGTAAATCTATGGGGGAACAATATTCAGAGCTTTCCGAAAGGATGGAAGGAAACGGTGGGAGGATTGTGGTCGCCCTTGGTTCTTCCTAATCAGCAAATACTCGGTAACGTTCTCTTCCACCAATTGCTAACGAAGGGCGCGGACGAGCTAGCAACACCCATTACAGGCTGGCTCATCCTAGATGACATCACCAAGGCACGCAAAGCAGTGGATATTCTAGCTGAACACATGCCCGTTTATAGCGCAAAAACCAGACCCGGCCCGAACCCAACGCCGTTTGGCCCTAACTCTTCACCATTAGGAACTAAGACATCCGTAAGGACGGCGAATGTGATGATCCCGGATGACTCCGCCCATCTTCCGCGCCAAACCGATCTAAGCGATGACGGAGCAGGGCTGGGATCAGAGAAACCGCAAGGCCCTAGGCGCGGGCCTGGCAATAAGAAATAGACACCCAACCGCACAAGCTGGACATTTGAAAGCAAGAGCGCCTCATCCGAAGAAATGCATCAGCGTGCAACTAACCACCGCGAGCGCTCAGCCAATTGCCAAATCGAACATACCGCAATCGGGAGACTTTTCCTGCCAGAAGATCTTGATGAATACGCTCTACAACTTTATTTTCGACTGACGAACTAACCATTCCAACGACGGCGCAAGAGCACGATCAAGTCCTCCACAATGCGTTGCGTGTCCATCGTTAGCGCCTGTCTGACCTGGTGGGCTGGCGTTAGGAGGACGGGCTCCTGGTGCTCTCCCTGCCGCCAGGGCACTTGCATGCTGTTTGGACTCGCCTCTTGTTCCGCCCGGGTCCGCCAAGCACCTGCATGCTCTCCGAGCAGCCGCACCGCAGGAACGACATGGCTAAGCCGTTCGGTTGGGTCGATATTAGCCAGAAGCCACACGGCGTAGCTGATCGCAGCTTCAAGCTTTCCGGTGATATCTTCTTCTACGACGACCGATAGCCCCATGCCGCACTCTGGTGGCGGAACAGGCAAACTGATCAGGAGATCCCCGTTGGGCCACAGTCGAACGGACGCGCCGTCACTACGCTGGCCTTTCTGGCCCAAGACAAGCGACTCGCCGGACAAGCCTGCCTGCATCCCTAAGCTCCGATCAAAGACAGCGGGCTTTCCGAAAAGCGCCTGTTGCTGCATGGCATCTATGAGCGCCCCGGCTTCCATCTCAGCAGGACGAAGCACCGTTGTGTCAGGCCCGGCAGCGACGGCAAGCTGCAAGACCGCGCCGCTTTGATGATAGCCGCGCTCAATTTGCGGAAAGAGCGTCAGAGCCCGCTCGCGCATTCCCGCTGGATCAAGGGGAGCTACGGCTTGCGTCAGCTGGAACTTATGGATGCCGCGCGTCGCCTTTTGGCCTAGGTCATCCGGTGAGCTAAATCCATCCCAGAGTTGACCACCTTGCCACTTGCCGATCTCTGAAATCAGATCGGCCTGATCCGCTTCCGACTCTATACCGGACTGCACAAATACAAGGAGAGGCTTCCGATTGCGCGCCTCCTGCACTTCCTCGTGCGTGGCTGAGACGCCTCCCGCTTGCTTGGTCCCGTAGCGAGAACCCAGAACGAGGATGACGAGGTCCGCCTCGCGCACGCCATTGAGACATGCAACCTGCGGAGAACTCGCCACGGCTCCAAAGTCCTCAGCTCTGATGGCCTGGTGGCCAAGAAGCTCAATCGCGTGCTTGACGGCAGCTCGCTCCGCTTCCATGCCCGTAATAAGTGAGCTGATAAAGATCTTCATCTAGAACTCCTGTGGATGAAAGAGCAGTGGGAGCGCGCCGTGTCCGCCTAGGCATTTCATCCCAATTATGTCTCAAATTCCGAGACCGCTACGCGCGTGCGCCTGATGTGGTGGAACCTGCGGAAATTGATTGCCTAACTGCCTTCTTAAGATAGATTACTTAAGGCAAGCGCCCACCATTTATTCTACATTCATTTTTGAGGTGTGCGAAATGTCTCACTTTTCCCCAATTTGTTACTTTTAAACACTATAAGCACGTCTATGGATATTTGGGCAGGCATAAGCCAGATGCCTTGCAATTACTGAGGAATTAATAATATTTAAGATGAAACTAATTATTCTTTTTACCATCTAACAGCACGGAAATACGTAATGACTTAGGCAATCTTCCGGACGCAAATTCTGTCTCGATTTTGGATTGACGAACAATCGTGCTGCCTTATCAAAGATCTACCTCCTCATATCGGATAGTAGATGCTCTCTCAAAACCCTCAATTGGCGAATTACATCGAAGAGCCATTCGGCGATCTCTTTATCGAAGAAGTTAGCCACGGCAAATCAAGCTTTAGGAACATCCGGATTACCAGCCAAGCAGGCGCCGTTTACTTTCAGAACCTCGTCCAAGCGACGCTAGACGACCATGAGCGCAAAAGACGGCTTCGCCGATCAGGCACGCGCTATCCAGAGCCTTTGCCTCCGGCAACCCCGGCTCGGCTTCTTTCGAAAGAAGCAGAAGATTTCCTCAACGACAAAAAACGGCAAAATCGCGAGCAGACAACCATTGATGCATATCGCCGGACGCTTGCGATCCTGCAACGGGTCACTGGCGATATTTCGGTTGCAGGCATCAATCACACGCATATCTACGAGATGTGGGACCTATTGCGCTGGGCTCCAGAAGACTTCATGTCCAACCCCGCCTATCAGAAGCTCGATGTCAAAGGACTGATCGCGAAGGGGCAGGCGCTGGGCAGAACTCAGCCCGCCAATGCAACGCTTGAATTGCACCGCCGTTTATTGAGCGCCTTCTTCAATACGCTGCACGAGGCCGGAGCCATCCCGCATTCGCCGATGACCGCGTTCAAGGCCCCTCGTAAAGATCTTGTCGTTGATCCAGAAGAGCCAGAGCGACTGCTCTCCCAGGAGGAAATCCAGAAGATTTTTGCTCCTGAGACCTTTATCCCGTGGGCCAAAAAGTATCCGCACCGTTTGTGGTGTCCGCTGATCGCGCTCTACACAGGTGCCCGCATCAACGAGATTGCCCAGCTCAAAGCCAGCGACATCGTCCAGGACCAAGGGGTTTGGTGCTTCTCGATCCAAAAGACAGTGGATGCAGATTTAGCGCGGAGCACCGGCAAACGCTCTCGGCAGAAGCTCAAAGGCAAGAGTGCCGTCCGCAAAGTGCCCATCCACAGCAGCCTGATTGAGGCAGGCTTCCTGGACTTCTTAGCCGACATCAAAGCTTGCGGGCACCCTCGCCTCTTCCCCAACCTGTCAGCGGGCATCTGTCGCGAGACCGGAGAGCCCAACGGCCGCTATAGCCAAGGATTCGTCAATCAGTTCGGCAAATATATGAAAGAGCTAGGCTTCGGAAAAGGCATTGGCTCCCATGCCTTCCGCCATACGCTTGCCACTGAACTGGATGCCAAGGGCGTGCGAGTCGAGCATATCGCCTTGATCACAGGTCATTCGCTCAACAAGAGAGCGCCCGTGCTCCAAGAGAACTACGTGCACAAGTCAGCGGCCAATGTACGGAGGATCCAAGTTGAAGCGTTGGAGCAGTATCAGCCGTCAGTGGCTCTACCAACCTACGTGCGCGGACAGTTCAAAGAACGGTTGAGCGAGGAGGCAAAGATGTATCCTTAAGCGAAGCGCCAACTAAGCGGCGCGCATTCATAGACAAGGAATCGTTCATGAGCAATGTGGAAGTTCTAACGCTCCTAATCGCATTGCTCGCAATAGTGCCAGCCGTATTGGCGCTCGTGCGCCAAAGCAGTCAGCGAAAGCGAATGGATCAGTTGGAAAGCGCGCAACACCGCCAGAACGTCGCCACCGCAGCACTACACGAGAAGCAGCTCGAACTATTGCTGGCTAGCGAGAAGGGCAAAGGCGGCGCACACGTGAAGCTCGATCTTTACCGCGACAATAAACACTATCGCTTCCGGGTTACAAATGTTGGATCGGCACAGGCTCGAAATGTTCAGGTCAAGATCCTCACAGGGAAGGATGAGCACGATCCTATTGCAGGCACAGACTACGACTCGAAGTTCCCTGCCCCCGTGTTGGAACCAGGCTCTTCAATTTCCCTGTTCGCCGCCATCTATATTGGAAGTCCTACGGCCTACAATGCGCTGGTGTCATGGGAAGACCCCGATGGTAGGAAAGCCGAGAACACTACCTATGTGRCGCTGTGAATCGGCGCACGGCTTCTGGACGCAAAGGCAATACTCTCAAAGTCGAGGGGGACGGGTCATTTGGCGGATCGCGGGGGTAGAGACCTTCGCTTGCTCGCGAGCTCTCCCATACTCGTTGGAATCGAGCTCTCGACGCTCCTTGAGAGCAGCAGCCTTGGCAATCGACTCATCTAGCTTGGCATAGGTCTCCTTATCCGATATCAATTCCCGCACAAGATCCAAGTTGGCTCGGGGAACCAAAACATCCACCATTTCATCATGACAATTCTGGAGTGCAATATACAATCCGAGCTCCGGATCCGCTGTTTTGTGTGCAAACTCCAAGAGCGACTTGACGATCTCTGCATGACCAATGGTTGCCGCAGCGAGCATGGCCTTGTATCCAAAGTCGCGCGGAGCATGCCCCGTTTTGACAATTGCCCACAGTAGCTTCCGCACAAGGCTCTCATGCCCCTTGGCAGCAGCGACATTAAGACCCATTGAGTAGGTGTCTTCCGGATCGGGGAGTCCAGCCCCTATCAAGTAATCAATCACCTCAACATGGTTATTCTCTGCGGCAGCCGAGAAGCCATACTGTGCGCACTGAATTTTTGATGAAAATGGCAACAGGTGCTTGACCACTTCCAAGTGCCCCTCCCGGCAAGCCGCGATCAATGCTCGACTATTCCTAGCCTTTGCATCCGAACCTAAAATCAGATGAAAGACGACATCAGGATGGCCATGGAGTGATGCCTCGTACAATGCCTGCGAGTCACGCTGAAAGGGGTTACATGACCTGATAAGCAGTTGGACGCATTCGAGGTGGCCATGCCTGGCCGCTAGGCAAAGCGCGGCGTCATCTTCGGAATCACAATACGGCATCAGCATTCTTACCAAGTCAACTTTGCCGAGCTTGGCTGCTGTCTTCAAGGGCTCTTGCTTCCAAGATGCTGTCAACAAGGGTAAAAGGACATCAATGATTGCATCTTGATCAAGCCTAATAGCCTCCAAGATGGCTTCACGAGCGGCCTCATCGACATCAGGCTGTGCCCGACACAGGTGGGCAGCGGCCACCGCATCATTGGCCTGAATGGACTTCCTAATCCTCTGCTGAAATGTCTTTTTCATATCTACCCTCTTTTCAAGATAGGGCAGTTCGAGCAATCGTCAAGGCCACTGCACACTCATCTTCCGTAGCGAATTAACTCGGATATTACAGAGGAAGTGCGCCATCTAGCACATACCCAACAAATTCAGCCTGAGGACGCCGCCCCTGGTTCCAATGCTGGCTCGCCCCATCAGGCGCACTCCTTCGATCCGCATACGTCACTACCAAGTTCTGCTTGGCTCGACTAACACCGACGAAATACGCGTTTCTGTTTTCGTCCTGACCGTCCTTGCTCCACCAAGTCTCAAGCTCGGTGCAGGGTAAGATTACGCACTCAAACTCCATACCTTTGCATTTGTGGATCGTCATGACTCGGACCGAACCTTCGTCTAGGAACCTTGCCAGCGCCTGATCCAAATCGTCATGCTGATGAATGAAGCCGCCAAGGACCTCGTAGACCTTCCCCAGAATTTCAGCTAAGCGCGACGCATCATAATCAGCTGACAGCGATAGCAGGGTTGATATGGGAACCAACGCCATGACAACCTGCGATTGCTCAAAGGCAAACTCCGCCTGCTCAGCGGCAGGCGCCTGAGCAACGCTATCTCGTGCGCGACTGAGCACTCTCACCCAGTCGCGTTGATCGTCATCGTCCTGTGCAGTCAAAGCGTAGAGAAGCGATGCATATGCGTCTGGGGCAGGTTTAGGGCTAAGGACGCGCAGCAGATTGACCACGAGCTCTGTGGCAGGCTCTGAGGTAAGATCTTGCAACTCCTGCTCGTTTCGGCGCGGAATACCTCGACGATCCAGTTCATCGTCGATAGCCTGATTGAACATAGCGCTCTGGCGAATGTGAAGAATGGCAATTTCGTGCGGCGCAATGCCGTCAGCGATCCACTCCTCGATCTTCTCTGCAATTTGTGCAGCCTCGGCCAATTCGTCAGCGAACCGAGACAGATAGACCTTACCCTCGTCACCAACGATATCGCTTTCTGCCACCGCCGAACCTGGCTCCATCTGCATGATCATTCGGTTCTGCACGCGACGGATCGCTGGCGCAGATCGCCAGTTCTGCACGAGCCTCAAAATGGCTGCCGGAAACTCATCAGCGAACTTTCCCATCACCCCATCGAGCGCCCCTGCCCAGCCCATGATTTTTTGCTTCGCGTCTCCGACAGCGGTTATCGCGGTTGACGTATCCTTGAACAACGTCTTGATCAGCTTGTATTGTGGACCTGTACAATCTTGAAATTCGTCCAAAAATACATGGCTGTAAGCGATGTTGATTGATCGCTTGATCATCGGATGCTGTTCGATGAGATTTTGCGCCAATGGCACCAACTCCTTGAACGCAACCTGGACGCTCTTCACGCGAACGGTGCCGACTTTGAATCCCTGGTCCAGGCGATCCTTTCCTGTCAGAAGCGGCCGGTAGATCGCAATAATTCGACGCGCAAAGGCGTCGAACGTCATGCTGTTGAGACGGTGGGCATAGTCAAGTCCTGAGCGATCCCTCACCCGCCTACGCAGGGTGTGCGCCGCATCGGTTTTAAACGAGATCGCCAAGATCCTTTTTGGATAGCGGCTCGTGCCGGTCCTGAGCAAAAAGTCGGCGCGCTGAGCGAGAAGCTCGGTCTTCCCTGATCCAGGATTAGCAATGACCACACTGTTGCCATGAAGAGCCGTAATCGCCGCTTTTGCGCCGGGCTCCAACATCTCGATGGCAACCGGACTCCACTGAGCTGGCGTAATCATTCCGCGTCTGCCGCCAAGATGGTGACCACACGCTGACAGAGGTATTTCAGGGTCTTGGGGGCATCCGCTCTCAGATCTTCATCAGTCAGGTTGGCCAAGGCTTGAAGATGCGCTACCGGCTTACTGGCGAGTTTGAACAGGCGGTGGTAGTCGTGAAACAGACTGCGCGACTTTGGTCCGTAGTGCTTGGCGATTCCACTCTTTCCCAAGACCGCACCGAGTAAGTCATCGCCATCTTCCAACGGCTGCTCAGTGGCGCCGTAGGCATCTGGAAACTGCCGCATCATAGCGAAATCAAGATCAATCGGGGCCGAGAAGAAGACCCCTGCTCCTCTGAGGAAACGCACTTCCTCGATGAAAGCGTCCCCTTTGCAAGACGCTTTCCATCCAGGAAGCGCTTTGACTTCGGCATCGGTGCGCACCGGGTGGCCGTTTGGAAACTTGCGCAGATAGCCATGTGCCACTTTAACGC
>NZ_JBFULC010000095.1:0-9458 GCF_056400525.1 Stenotrophomonas sp. P5_A9 | reverse complement strand
TAGCTCAGCTGGGAGAGCGCCTGCATGGCATGCAGGAGGTCGGCGGTTCGATCCCGCCTGGCTCCACCACTTCTCCGGACACAGGCCGTCCGACAGAAGCCAAAATTCGGTTTAACGCGTCCCCATCGTCTAGAGGCCTAGGACATCACCCTTTCACGGTGGCGACCGGGGTTCGAATCCCCGTGGGGACGCCAGCTTCAAACAAACAGCCCTGACTTCGGTCGGGGCTTTTTGTTTTCAGCCGATGACCTTGGCCATCCCCACCGATCGCGGCGCGGTTTCCACGAACCCGAACTGCGCATACAGGGCATTGGCCTGCCCGTCGGCGATCAGGCTCACATACGCGCCCACCGCATTGGCGTGCAGCCACTGATCCAGCTGCTGCATCACCGCCTTGCCCAGCCCCCTGCCCTGCCATTGCGGCAGCACCGCGATATCCACCACCTGCAGGAAACACCCGCGATCGCCGATCAGCCGGCCCATCGCCAGCAGGCGTTCGCCGTCGCGGATACTCACCCCGAACACCGTATTGGGCAGGCCCACCGTGGCCGCCGCCAGCGACTTCGGGCTCAGCCCGGCCAGCACCCGCAGTTCACGGTATTCGGCAACGCTGGGCGGATGGGGGAAACACTGCAGGCCATCAGGCAGGGACATGGCGGAACGCACTCCGGTGAATGGACCATCAGCATGCACCTTCCCTTTCTCATCGGGTGCGACCAATCGCCTTATCCTGTGCGCATGTGCTACTCCGCCCAGATCCGCGCCGATTACACCAAGCTGGTCCGCGAGTACGGGGCCATGATGTCGCTGGACGAATTCGCCCAGCTCTACGCCCACGACGCCGGCAAGCAGCGCCCCAAGACGCCCAAGGCCATGGACGATGGCTTTGCCGGTGCGCGCACCGCCCAGGGCCAGGACATCGTGGCGAAGATCCAGCAGTGGCACGCCGAGGAAATGCAGACCCTCGACCAGGAGATCCGCCTGCAAAGCGCCCGCCTCACTGCGGCCGAAGCTGCCCTGGCCGCCCGCCCGACGCAGAAGGCCCGCAACGAGGCGCGCATCGCCGGCAACCGGGTCGAACGCGCGCAAGCGCGCCTGGATGACCTGCGCCGCAGCGGGTTGCTACCGCGCGACAGCCGCATCTTCCCCGGCGTATACGCACCGGTGATCGTGTCCGAACACGGCCAGCGCGTGATCAAGCCGATGCGCTACCAATGCCGCCTGCCGGACAAGCCAGCGCGTAACGACACCCTCTACCCCGGCACCTACAACGCGCGCCGCGACAGCCTGGAGCCCTACTGGAAGAGCGCCTTCGGACATCGCCACGGCGTAGTGGTGGTGCAGTCGTTCTACGAGCATGTGCCGCGCCACGCGCTGGAGCAGCGCGCACTGGCGCCCGGCGAGAAGCCGGGTAACGTCGTCCTGGAATTTCGACCGCAGCCACCGCGCGATCTTTTGATCGCCTGCCTGTGGTCGGAGTGGGAAGGTCCGGAAGGACGCCTGCTATCGTTCGCCGCGATCACCGATGAACCGCCGCGCGACGTCGCTGCGGCCGGCCACGACCGCTGCATCGTGCCGATCCGGCCGGAATACCTGGATGCGTGGCTCAATCCGGACCCACAGGACCTGGCCGCGCTTTACCGCATCCTGGACGACCGCGAACCGGTCGACCTGGCGCACACCGAAGCGGCCTGAGCCGCCGCGATCAGCTGGCGACCGAGGCGCCCTGCAGCGCGCGGGCCAATGCCGCAATCAACTCGGCGGTCAGGTACGGTTTGCTCAACACCACCCCCGCACGCAGCGCCGCCGGCAGATGATCCGGGGCCATGCCGGTGGTCAGCACGAACGGAATCCCGCGCGCACTCAGTGCCTCGGCGACGGCTTCACTCGTTTCATTATTGGCCAGCCGGTAATCCAGCAACGCCACCTGCGGCTCGCTTGTGCCCAGCAGGCGCAATGACTCGGCAACCGAGGCGGCAAGGCCCACGACAACGGCGCCGGACTGTGCCAGCTGCATCTGCAGCAGCGCCGCGCTCATCTCGTCGTTCTCCACCACCAGTACGCGCAGATCCTGCAACGTGCTCATTCCGGCTCCCTGTATGGTTCAGCGCGATGAGTATAGCGTGCCGGTCCGATGACGCCGACATGCGGTCTGAAGCATTCAGGCCTCCCCAGACCGTCTCAAGTTGTATACACTACGCGGCCAGCCAGCCGAAGTGGCGGAATCGGTAGACGCAGCGGACTCAAAATCCGCCGCCCTTAAAAGCGTGTGGGTTCGAGTCCCACCTTCGGCACCATGGAATTGCAAAGGCCAGATCCGACGGATCTGGCCTTTTGCGTTTTGGGGTACCGGGGCACCCTTTCGGCGAAGGAACGCCCATGCCGCACGCCCCGCTCAGATACCCCTGGCAGCCCGTCCGGGAACTCGCCATCTGCCCCGCTACCTCGCCCGCCTCAATGCGGCATCGAGCATCCATCGTGTGGAAAGGCGGAACTGACGGTAACAGCGTCAGCGCGCGCAGTAGTTGCCCAGGCTGACCCCGAAGCTGGCGCGGAAGGCGCGCAGGAACGTACCGGCATGCTTGAAGCCGATGGCGGGGGCCGCCTCGTCAACGGACATGTCGCCGCGACGTACCCGGGCAGCGGCGTGCTCGAGCCTTACCCGCGTCCCGAACTGTTGCGGCGATTGATCGTAGGC
This sequence comes from Stenotrophomonas sp. P5_A9, assembly GCF_056400525.1. Classification (NCBI taxonomy): domain Bacteria; kingdom Pseudomonadati; phylum Pseudomonadota; class Gammaproteobacteria; order Lysobacterales; family Lysobacteraceae; genus Stenotrophomonas; species Stenotrophomonas sp. P5_A9. The sequence continues at coordinate 6,760 of NZ_JBFULC010000095.1, read as the reverse complement.
AGCCAGAAAGGCTTCGGAGAAATATCGAGTGGGCAGGCCTACCCACTGCGCCAGTTCGCGCGCGCTGACGGGGCGCTCGAGGTGGCCGTGCACGAACAGACACGCGTTCTGCAGGCAGGTCAGGACCTGGTGCTTGCGCACCATCGAGGGTCCAGGGCAGCGCGCCGCCCGCGAAGCGATGTCCCGCTGCAGCTCGGCCATGAGCAGCAGCAGGGGGCGCGGGTCGGCGGGACGGTCCATGTCGGTGCCCCGCCCCCCGGCGATCCGACGCCATACCCGGGTTGCCATCTGCAGGTCGCCACGCGGCATCCGGCCCCTGCCGGGGTATAGCGGGGACGCACCTGCACCCAGCGCGGTCAGGGTATCGGCGCTCAGGCAGACGCCCACGCACATGCCGAGGCGCCCGGCCTGAAGGAGCGGCCCAGCCTCGCGCCCGAGCATGAGCCATTCACCGCGACGCAGCTCGAAGCGGCCTTCCGCACTTTGGATGACGGTAGTGCCGCGCAACTGCATCCACAGCGTGGTGACGCCTGGCGGTATCCGCACCGGTTCGCCGGAGGAATCACCGGGAATGGGCATTGCGCTGCATTGCCGTGCCGTCCCGCCGGCGTACCGGGACAGACGTGGACCGACCACGGCGACGGCAGCACAGTTCATGGTGAGCGGCGCGCGATATGGGGGACGCAGCCTTCCGGCGCCCAATCGGTGCGCGAGACCGCAGCATGCGAGCGGGTCGTGCATCGCCACCCCGCCTCGGCCGTGTAGTCCAGGGCGACGAAGTCGAAGCGCGCGCCGCCACAATAGAGATGTGCGGTGCGTGCAGAGGCGATGATGTCCACGACGATGGTGGTGCACAGCGAGGCCGGCCCATTGAGTCCGACCGCAGCAGGATCACTGACGTAGTCCCACGGTGATTCATGGGTCGCAAGGCGCTCGGCGCCGGCCTTGCCTTCGGATATCTCCGCCAACATCGCACTGATACGCGCGCGTGCCGTGTGGTTGCGGTAGCCGGGAATGGCGAAGGTGAGCAGCACGGCCAACGTGCCCACGGCAATGATCAGCTCGATCAGCGTGATACCGCGCTGGCGCGGTGGCATGGCGAGGCGTTGATTGACGGTAGCCCGTGGCGTGGACAGGTGCGTGGGTGTCACAGCGATGACGGCGTTTTCAAGCAAAGCGACCATGGCCTGGCGTTGATGGCCAGTGACCGAGGCCGCGCCATGCGCCGCCTCGGCCACTGGTTCATCCCGCACGACTATCAGGGCGTAGTGCTGCGGCAGTTCGACGGCAGCAGGGTCTTGTCAGACATCGAGCCGGAGCAGCTCCAGGCGCCCTGGATGTCCCGTGCCAGGGTGAGCGTACCGTTCACCTTGCCACTCCCAACCAGGGTGCAGATCAGGCTGGCCGCACCGGTCGGCGCCATGGTCAAGGCAATGTCACTGCACCGGGACGTCTGGTCGGTCATGCCGATGTCGCCCAGGTCCGACGTCGTCGGCCCGCCCTCGGCGTAGATCGTCTCCACGCCAAGCTTGCCCGGGGTCAGCTCAGCCAGCGCAGCCGAGGTCTGCGACTTGGCGACATAGTTCTGGTACTGCGGCAGGGCGACGGCCGCCAGGATGGCGATGATGGCGACGACGATCATCAGTTCAATCAGGGTGAAGCCGCCCTGGCGTGCCTTGGCATGGGTTCGATTGAGAGGGTTCATTTTTATCCTTGAAAGCGTGGGTGGTGAGTACAACTGACTGCATCTGCGCAACCCGAACGTGGGTGGAACGCGTGCCGACAAGGAGACCACCGCGCCCCCGAAAGGCGCCATGCAAGGAGTGGTAAAAGCACGTTGAATGACGTGTTTTGCAAGGATTTGCAGCTAGCGTCATGCCATGCAACAACGAGCACATTGGTGCTGGCCGCATTGCCAATCGACGACGCTTTATCAGCCGGCAACGCGTCATGGCGATGCGCACAAGCTCGGTGTCCGCGCCGAGGCCGACCGGTTCACCCATGCCTACGGGCAGGGCCTGGCAACCGCACCCCGCCCGCATGTCGGCGCCGCAGGGTACGCGTGGGCTAGACCAGCCGCAGCGTTGGATGCCCGCCGTGCATGGCCACCACGCCGGCCGTGCGCGCGGCGCCCTGCCCGGCATCCACCCGGAACGCCGCCACGGTCTGCAGCAGCTGGGTGGCCTGCTCTTCCATGCTGCGCGCGGCGGCCGAGGCTTCTTCGACCAGGGCCGCATTCTGCTGCGTGCCCTCGTCGATATGGTCGACGGCCTGGTTGATCTGGCCGATGCTCTCGCTCTGCTGCTGGGCCGCGGTGCTGATCTCGGTGATCAGTGCGCTGACCCGCTTCACGTTGACCACGATCTCATCCATGGTGCGGCCAGCGCTTTCGACCTGCCCGGTGCCGGTGCCGACCTTCTCCACCGAATCGGCGATCAGCTGCTTGATCTCCTTGGCGGCGCTGGCCGAGCGCTGCGACAGCCCGCGGATCTCGGTGGCGACCACGGCGAAGCCGCGCCCGTGTTCGCCTGCTCGTGCCGCTTCCACTGCGGCATTGAGCGCCAGGATGTTGGTCTGGAAGGCGATGCCGTCGATGACCCCGATGATGTCCACGATGCGGCGCGAGGACTGGTTGATCAGCGCCATGGTCGAGACCACTTCATGCACCACGTGCCCGCCCTGCGCGGCCACGTCGACCGCACCACTGGCCAGCTCGCTGGCCTGGCGCGCGTTGGCGGCGGTCTGATGCACGGTGGCGGCCAGTCCCTTCATCGAGACGGCGGTCTCCTCCAGCGACGCCGCCTGCTGTTCGGTACGCTCCGACAGGTCGCTGTTGCCCTCGGCAATCTCGCTGGCGCCCACGGCAATGGTGTCGGCGGCGAACTTGATCTGGCTGATGATGCCCGCCATGGCCTCGACCAGCGCGTTGATGCCCTCGCAGAGTTCGGCGATCGGCCCGGTCTTGTCCTGCGTGGCGATATGCCCGGTCAGGTCACCGCCCTTGGCGGCCGCGACCACTTCGCGCGTCTGCGCGACGGCCTGCTGCATGGCATGGGTATCGCGCACCTGGGCGGTGATGTCGGTGGCGTATTTGACCACTTTGAACGGACGCCCGTTCATGTCGAAGATCGGGTTGTAGGAGGCCTGGATCCAGACCTCCCGGCCCCCCTTGCCCAGCCGTCGATACTGGCCGGCGTCGTATTCGCCGCGCCCCAGCTTTTCCCAGAACTGCCGGTATTCCAGGCTCTGCCGGTACTCGGGCTCGACGAACAGCGAATGGTGCTGGCCGCGCACTTCCTCCAGCGTGTAGCCGGTGGTGGCCAGGAAATTATCGTTGGCCGACAGGATGCGTCCGTCCAGGCTGAACTCGATCACCGCCTGCGACTTGTTGATCGCCGCCAACTGGCCGGAGAAATCGGCCGCCTGCTGCATCTGCGCGGTGATGTCGGTGGCGAACTTCACCACCTTGTACGGACGCCCGTTGCCGTCCAGTACGGGGTTGTAGGAGGCCTGGATCCAGATCTCGCGGCCGCCCTTGCCCAGCCGCCGGTACTGGCCGGCATCAAATTCGCCCCGCCCCAGCGTGGCCCAGAAATCACGGTATTCCACGCTCTGCGCCAACGCCGGTTCGACGAACATCGCATGGTGATGGCCCTGGATCTCGTCCAGCCGATAGCCGACGGCCTGCAGGAAGTTGTCGTTGGCCTGCAGGATGGTGCCGTCCAGGTCGAACTCGATCACCGCCTGCACCCGATGCAGTGCGGCAACCTGCGCTTCCAGCTCGCACTGGCGGCGCTGTGCAAGTGCGTTGGCGGAACCGCGCGCGTCGCGGCGGGCCACGAAAGGCGCCACCAGTGCGCGCCATGGCGAGCCTGCGCCGGCGTCGGCGTCGGCGACCTGTTCCTGCACAGGCGCGTGCATGCGTGAAATATGCATCATGTGATCCTCGGTGCCCGGTTGCTGGGATCCGACGGGCGCACCGCCCGGCGGCATATCGTCTGGCTTGGGGACTACGAAGACGTCAGTGGGGTGACGTCACGGCAGCGGCATGTACAACATGGTCCTGCTTCCTGCAGACGCTTTGTTGCAACGGCATGCGGTCCAGGCCACACAAGCGGGGCAGCCACGGGCCAACGCGGAGCCAAGCGACGGCGGCTCCAGTAGGGATATCGACAGGCATGGCGGAAGCTTTAGCGGCAGACGGGCCGCACCGACCACGGGCGTTGGCTACCCTTCCCCGCCCTCGCTGCTTTCCACTGCGTCGAGCGGGTCGGGCAGTTGCCCGCCGCTCGGGGTTTCCACCTGGACGTTGTCGCGCCCCTCGGCCTTGGCCCGGTAGCACTGGGCGTCGGCAGCGGCGACCGCGTCGTCCACGCTCATGCTGCCGCCGATCGCGGCGATACCGATGCTGGCCCCGACCCCCAGCCGCTGCAGGTCCCAGGGAATGGTCAGGCCGCGCACCGACTCGAGCAGGTCGCTGGCGATGCGGCGGGCACGCTTGAGCGAGCAGCCGGCCAGGATCACCGCGAACTCGTCACCGCCCAGGCGCGCCACGATGTCCGAGTCGCGCACGCCATGGCGCAGCACGTTGGCCACCGCCCACAGCATGGCATCGCCGGCCAGGTGGCCGTGGTTGTCGTTGATCGGCTTGAAGTTGTCCAGGTCGATGAACATCAGCGAGGCCGACTGCCCGGTGCGCGCCACGCGGGTGATCGCCTGCTGCAGGTGGGCTTCGAACCCTCGCCGGTTGCTCAGTTCGGTCAGCGGATCGACCTCGGCCAGGTGCCGGGCCTCGCGCTGGCGCGCACGTTGCTGGGTCACATCGCGGATCACCCACACCGCCCCGCTGGTCTTTCCGTCTTCGCCGCGCAGCCAGGCGCGGGTCACATCGACCGGCAGCAGCCGCGCGCCGACAGACAGCAGCAGGTCCGAGTGCAGGTCCACTGCGTTGCTTTCCGGGTCCAGCAGCACGGCGATGTCCAGCGGCGAGCGCGGGGCGTACTCGGTGGTCAGCTCCATCACGTCCTGCACCTGGCCGTTGGTCAGCGGCGCGGCGCCGGCGCCGGCCAGTGCGCGGGTGGCGGCCGCGTTGGCGTACTGGATCTGGCCGTGCAGGTCCAGGGTGAGCACCATGTCGGCCACCGCATCCAGGGTGATGCGGGTGCGCTGTTCGGACTCGCGCAGTTGCTGGCCGCTCTGGCGCTGGGCGGTGACGTCCTGGATCTGCGAGACGAAATGCAGCGGTTCGCCGTTTTCGGCGCGCACCAGCGACACCGACAACCGTCCCCAGACGATGTTGCCGGCCTTGCCCAGGTAGCGTTTGTCCATGTGGTAATGGTCGCGACGCCCCGCCAGCAGATCCCCGACCAGGGCCAGGTCGGTGTGCAGGTCATCGGCGTGGGTGAGGGTCTGGAAATCGATCTCCAGCAGCTCGGCGCGGGTATAGCCGAGAATGCCGCACAGCGCGTCGTTGACGTCCAGCCAGCGGCCTTCCAGCGACACCAGCGCCATGCCCAGCGCGGCCGAGGAAAACGCTCCGGCGAATTTCTCCGCGGCCAGGTAAGCCTGCTCGCGCACTTCCAGCATCGGAGTGATGTCCACCGCCATGCCGACATACCCGATGCGGTTGCCGCCGGCGCAGTCCAGCGGACTGATCGACAGGCGCACCTGGCGGCGCTGCCCGTCCTTGCGCACGAAGGTCCACTGGTGCGACCAGGTACCCTGCGCGGCGCGCGCGGTAAGCGCCTCGAAAACGGTCGGCAGGCGCCCGTCCGCATCGGCTTCGGGCTGCAGGTAGGCCTGCATTTCCGCCACATCATGGAACAGGCTCGGGTTGACTCGGCCGATCACTTCGTCCGCTCGATAGCCCAGCAACTTCTGCGCGCCGGTGTTGAACAGGTTGACCACGCCGTCCACATCGRTGGCGATCACCGCCACTTCGTCGGACGCATCCACCACCGCCTGCAGGCGCTGGCGCATGTTGGCCGCATCCTGGCGCGCGTTCTGCAGGTCGGTCACATCGGCATGCGCGCCAGCCATCCACAACGGGCGGCCCTGCGCGTCCCACTCGTAGACGCGGCCGCGGTCCTGCACCCAGATCCAGTGCCCGTCCTTGTGGCGCATGCGGCACAGGCTGTCGTAGTGCGCCGACCGGCCTTCCAAGTGGTCGTGCAACAGCGCGTTGGACTTGCCGAGGTCATCGGGGTGAACCAGACGGAAGAAGGTCTCCGGGGTGATCGGCGCCAGTTCGTCGCGGGTGTAACCGACAATCTGCGCCCAGCGCTCGTTGATCCGCATCTGACCGGCCTGGATGTTCCACTCCCAGGTGCCGGCGGCGGTACCTTCGATGATCATCTCCAGCCGGCGGTGCTGCTCGGTGATGTCGCGCAGCGCCGCGTCGATGCTGTGTTCGGTCGCGGGGTCGCGGCGGCTCATGGGCACGGCCACGCGCACGGCGCCGTGTGGCGTCGTGCGTCGGTCCGCCTTGTCAGGTCCCTGGTCATACGGCCTCCCCGCCTGCCCAAGCTACGGGCATTGAAGGCGAAGTGTGAACAAAGCCGGGTGAAACCAGAAGTGCCATCGGTCCAGACAGGCCCGGGGCCGCCCGAAAGCGTCCCCGCTCTGGACCCGCCGCCGGCTCAGCCGCCCCGTTTGGCGCGGGCGAAGGCGTCGGCCAGGGCATTGTTGGCCGGCGGCGTGGCGCTGCCCGGACGCGGCCCGGCGGGGGCGCCACGGCCCCCATTGCGCTGGCCACCGCCAC
>NZ_JBFULC010000094.1:0-9517 GCF_056400525.1 Stenotrophomonas sp. P5_A9 | reverse complement strand
CCTGCATGCCATGCAGGCGCTCTCCCAGCTGAGCTATGGCCCCACGTTGATGCTGCGAGCCGCCTACTATACCTGCCTGTTCACGTTTGTGGAAGACCAAACGAAACCGCTGGAGGCGGTGACAAAAAGACCCGGCGAACCGGGCCTGATGTCGTTGATGAGTGGCGTCCCCACGGGGATTCGAACCCCGGTCGCCACCGTGAAAGGGTGATGTCCTAGGCCTCTAGACGATGGGGACGCATAAAACTCATCAATGTTTCCAACACACCCAGACGGCCTAAGGTCTGGATTGGTGGAGCCAGGCGGGATCGAACCGCCGACCTCCTGCATGCCATGCAGGCGCTCTCCCAGCTGAGCTATGGCCCCACGATGCTGGAGGCCGAATTCTACGCGGATGTGAAGCGCGCGCCAAGTCTTTTTTCTGCAATAGCGAAGAAAAAAGCACGCGAATCGGTAGTGCCGAGCCATGCTCGGCAACCGCAGCAATGCAGACGCGGATCACCGCGAATGCACCCCAACAAAAGAGGCTCCTCTCCCAATGGAGGCGAGCGTCCTGTTGCAACGGCCGCAGCGGATTGAGCGCGGCCATCTGCGTGTGCCTCGGTGATGCGGGTGCACCGTGGATATGGTGCGTTGTCTTCGTTCGAGCATGCCGCGCGCGTGAGGGCCCCGCCAGCAGCCGGTAGGCCCCTGGCGCAAATGTCCCCCGGCCTGGCGGCCTCCTCCTTTATTTTGCCCAGGAGCCCACCGGCCGCTACGGGGCTCGGCTTGCGGTACAGGCGGGGAGCAAGGCTTCTCCGACTTCCGTCKGTGGGTCGGGCTCAGGGGCGCCATGCTCTTGGAGGCGAAATAAAGGGGGAGGGGGCGGCGGCAGGCCGACGCCGGAGGACATTCGCCGGAAAGGGTGTGGCGCCCCTGAGCCCGATCCACCGACCACCGCTTCGAAAAAGATCAAAGCACGCTGCATGCCCGCCACGCGGACGGAAAAAGAAACACAAAAAAGCCCCGACCGGAGTCGAGGCTTTTCTGCTTTTCAATTGGCGTCCCCACGGGGATTCGAACCCCGGTCGCCACCGTGAAAGGGTGATGTCCTAGGCCTCTAGACGATGGGGACGCACGAAACTTCACATTTTGTCACTGCACGTTCAATCGGCCTAATGATTGAAGTGGTGGAGCCAGGCGGGATCGAACCGCCGACCTCCTGCATGCCATGCAGGCGCTCTCCCAGCTGAGCTATGGCCCCACGTCGTGAGGAGCGGAATCATAGCGATGGCGTTTTGGATTGGCAAGCGAAAAATCGCATTTCATGCACTCGGCAAACGTTGATGACGCAGACGCAACGCGTTGCTGATCACCGACACCGAACTCAAGCTCATCGCCACGGCCGCCAGCATCGGCGACAACGTGATCCCAAGCGGATACAGCAGGCCGGCCGCGACCGGAATGCCGAGCCCGTTGTAGAGGAAGGCGAAGCCCAGGTTCTGGCGCATGTTGCGCACGCTGGCGGTGGACAGCTGGCGTGCACGCAGGATCCCGCACAGGTCGCCCTTGACCAGCGTGACCTGCGCGCTGGACATCGCCACGTCGGTGCCATTGCCCATCGCGATGCCGACATCGGCCGTGGCCAGTGCAGGTGCATCGTTGATGCCGTCGCCGGCCATCGCCACCTTGCGTCCCTGCGCCTGCAGCGTTCGGATCAGCGCGGCCTTGTCGGCCGGGCGCATTTCACCGTGCACCTCGTCCAACCCGAGTTCGCGCGCGACCGCTTCGGCGGTGGCGATGCCGTCGCCGCTGGCCATCACGATGCGCAGACCGTCGCGATGCAGCGCCGCGATTGCCTCGGCGGTGGATGCCTTGATCGGATCGGCCACCGCAAGCAGCCCGGCAAGCTGTCCATCGACGGCCAGGTACATCACGCTGGCAGCGGCGCGACGCAGGCCTGCGGCATGCTCACGCAGGGCGTCCAGCGCGATACCCTGTTCCTGCATCAGCGCTGCGTTGCCCAGCAGCATCGGCTTGCCGTCCACGCTGCCACGCACACCCATGCCGGTCAGCGAATCGAACGCCGCCACCGGCGACAACGGCACGCCGCGTTGCCTGGCTTCGGCCACGATGGCCGCGGCCAGCGGATGTTCGCTGCCCTGGTCGAGGCTCGCCGCCCACTGCAGCACCTCATTGACGGCGAACGGGGCGACGGCCTGTACGTCGCGGAACTGCGGTCGGCCTTCGGTCAGCGTGCCGGTCTTGTCCACCACCAGCGTATCGATCTGGCGCAGCGCCTCGATTGCTTCGGCGTCGCGGAACAGTACGCCGTGCTGCGCGGCCCGACCGGTGGCGACCATGATCGACATCGGCGTGGCCAGTCCCAGCGCACACGGGCAGGCGATGATCAGCACGGCCACCGCACTGAGCACGCCATGGGTCCACGACGGTTCCGGTCCGAACAGGCCCCAGCCGAAGAACGTCAGCACCGCGGCCAGCAGCACCGCCAGCACGAACCAGTAAGCGACCCTGTCGGCCAGGCGCTGCATCGGTGCGCGCGAGCGCTGGGCCTGCGCCACCAGCTGCACGATCTGCGCGAGCATGCTGTCATCGCCCAGGCGGTCGGCGCGGATCACCAGGCTGCCGGTGCCGTTGAGGGTGGCGCCGATCACGCTGTCGCCGACGCCCTTGCCGACCGGCACCGCTTCACCGGTGAGCATCGATTCGTCGATGGAGGAGCGGCCTTCCAGCACGGTGCCGTCAACCGGCACCTTTTCGCCGGGGCGCACGCGCAGGCGATCGCCCGGTTGCAGTTGGCCGATGTCGACATCTTCCTCGTGGCCATCCTCGCGCAGTACCCGAGCGGTCTTCGGGGCCAGACCGAGCAGCGCCTTGATCGCCGCCGAGGTCTTGTCACGCGCGCGCAGTTCCATCAACTGGCCCAGCAGGGTCAGCGAGATGATCACTGCGGCCGCTTCGAAGTACACCCCGACATGGCCGTGCTGGCGGAAGGAAGCGGGGAACAGGTCCGGCGCGATCGTGGCGACCACGCTGTAGCCGTAGGCAGCCAGCACGCCGGTGCCGATCAGGGTCCACATGTTCGGACTTCGGTTGCCGATGGACTGCGCCCAGCGCTGCAGGAACGGCCAACCGGCCCACAGCACCACCGGGGTGGCCAGCGCCAGTTCGATCCACACCCGCAGGTCGGGCGACAGGCCGCGCAACAAGGGCGTCATCGCCAGCATCGCCAACGCCATGGTGGCCACGCTCAGCGGCAGGCTCCACCAGAAGCGGCGGCGGAAGTCGGTCAGTTCGGGATTCTCGCCCTCGTCCAGGCTGGGCATCATCGGTTCCAGCGCCATGCCGCAGATGGGGCAGGTGCCGGGGCCTTCCTGCACGATCTGCGGGTCCATCGGGCAGGTGTAGAGCGTGCCGGCCGGAACCGGCGCGGCCACATGCGATGACGGATCGAGATAGCGCTGTGGGTCGGTGATGAATTTGCGGCGGCAGCCATCGCTGCAGAAGGGGTAGTCGCTGCCGTCGTGGCGGGCATGATGGGCCGTGGTGGCCGGATCCACGTCCATGCCGCAGACCAGATCCTTGACGGTCTGCGCGTCGCCAGGTGGCTTGCTGCCGCAGCAGCGGTTGCCGTGTGCCGGGACCGGGGCGGGCGCCGGCGTGCTGCTGCAGCAACTGCTGCCGCCGTGGCGGTGGTCATGGTTCATGGGCGGGACTCCGTCAGGGCGGCAAGAATCGGGCATTGCGCGAGCTCGCCGTGGCCGGGGCAGGCGTCGACCAGTTGCTTGAGCGCGCCGTGCATGCGCTGCAGCTCGACGATGCGTTGTTCGATGTCGGCCAGCTTGTGCACGGCGCTGTCGCGCACCTGGCCCATGTCCTTGCCGCGCTGGTCGCTCAGGCTGAGCAGTTCACCGATTTCTTCCAGGGTGAAGCCCAGGGCCTTGGCGCGCCGGATGAACTGCAGCCGGGTCAGGTCGTTGCCGTCGAAGACCCGGTAGCCGCCCGCGCTGCGGCGCGCGGTGGGCAGCAGGTGCTGGCGCTCGTAATAGCGCACGGTGTCGATCGGCACGCCGGATTCGCGTGCGAGCTGTCCTATGTTCATGTCCACCTCGTTGAAGAGCTGGGCGCAGCGTAAACCCTGGAGTCTGGTCAAGAGTCAAGGGTTGCTGAAGGGCAGCCTGCCGATGTCGCGCCTGGACCGAAAAATACAACTAGTTTCATAGCCGCCGCGCCGCCGCCTCCGTAGGCTCGATCAGATTCGCGGAAATCCCTTGTCCCACGTGGGTTTCGCTGGTTACAGATCTTGCTTGAGGAGCTTGCCCATGGATGCACCCTTCACCCCCCTGTCGACTGTCCCCAAGAGCGCATCGCCGGTCCTGATGGAAGTGGCCGTGCTCGAGTACCCCGGCAGCCTGAGGGCAGCGGCGCCTGTGCTGTCCGAACTGGCGCAGCGCTGCAACCGCACGGCTGCGGCCGTCAAGCGCCAGGGTGCGCGGATGCTGGTCACCCGGTGGACGCTGTCCAGCCGGGGTGTGCAGCGGGTCGCCGGTGCCGAGCTGTTCGGTGATGCGCCGCCAGCGATCGTGGTCGTGCCCGGCAATGAGCCGAGCTGGCCGCTGGCGCCGCCGGATGAGCGCATGCTGGCGTGGCTTCGCGACTGCCACGATGGCGGAAGCGTGCTGGCCGGCTGCGATGAAGGCGGGCTGCTGATGGCCGCCAGCGGCGTGTTGGCCGGACGCACGGTGAGCCTGCCGGACGTGGCGCGTTGCCCCTCGCTGGCCTCGATGGTCCCGAGCTGGTTGCAGGGTGATCGTGCCCTGGTCGATGACGGCGACCTGCTCAGTGCGTCCGGCGTGGATGCGTGGAAGTACCTCAGCCTGCGGCTGCTTGCGCGGGTGTACGGACAGAGCGTGATGGCCGAGGCGATCGCGCAGCTGCAACTGGTGATCCCGCGCGCGGTGCAGGACGACCTGGAACGCTTCAGTCCCAACTTCGCCCATGGTGACCGCTGCATCCTCAAGGCGCAGCGCTGGCTGCATACCATCGCCGCGCGCGGGGTGACGCTGCAGGACATCTGCGACTCCTCCGGGCTGGAGCCGCGCACCCTGCAGCGGCGTTTCCTCAAGGCCACCGGGCTGCGTCCGATCGAGTACTGCCAGCGCCTGCGCATCGCCAAGGCGCAGTTGTTGCTGCAGGCCGGCGGGGTAGTGGATGAAGTGTCGTGGGCGGTTGGCTATTCCGACCAGAGCGCATTCCGCCGTCTGTTCCTGCGTATCGTCGGGGTGACCCCGGCACGTTATCGCCGGCAGATCTTCGTGCAGCGTCGCGGTGAGCGCACGCGCACCAGCGTACCGCGTGATGTCGAAGAGCCGATGCGGTCTGCGGCCTGACGTCGCCGTGCCAGCAGGCAGGACGTAGATGCAACGGCGGGTACGCGCATGCGGCCTGCCGTTGTCGTATGTGCGGTTGCGGCTTGCCCGATCCGGGATGGGCTGGGACCATGCGGTCGGGGTCGATACGAATACAGGTGTCGCGGCGTGGGACGTCGCGGCACCGGAGATGGCTGGATGATGAGCAGTGTTGGCCCGGTACCGCTGGGCGTGGTGTGGGTCGTGTTGGGCGGGTTGCTGGCCATGGGTGTGGCGCGTTGGTTGCGGCCGCCGCTGCAGGACGGCCAGCCCAAGCCGGGTGCGTTGCTGCTGGACATGTTGTTGCTTGGCCTGTTGGGCGGACGCGTGGGTTTCGTGATGCTGCACTGGCGCGATTACCTGGCCGATCCATGGGCGGTGCTGCGGGTGGGTGATGGTGGCTTGCTGCCGTGGCTGGCGTTGCTGGTGGGCATCGGTTGGGGAATGTGGCGTCTGCAGCGCTGGCCAGCGCTGCGACGACCGGTGTGGGCCGGCACCGTGGCCGGGGTGCTGTGCTGGATCGGACTGTCGCTGGGCATGGCGCAGCTGCAGCAGTCACGTATCGCGCTGCCCGCGCTTACCCTGCAGTCGCTGCAAGGGCAACCGGCCACGCTGGGCGGGGAGGGCGGTCAGCCGGTCGTGGTCAACCTGTGGGCCAGCTGGTGCGGCCCGTGCCGCCGCGAAATGCCGATCTTCGCCGGCGCGCAGGCGCGTGATCCGGCGATGCGCTTCGTGTTTGTCAACCAGGGAGAAACGGTCGAGGACGTGCAGCAGTTCCTGGCCAGCGAGCGCCTGTCGCTGCACAACGTGCTGCTGGATCCTGACAGCCTGACCTCCGAACGGCTGCAGGTGCACGCGTATCCGACTACCCTGTTCTTCGATTCAAGCGGCCGTCTGCAGGGCCTGCACATGGGGGAACTCAGTGCGGCCGGCCTGCAGGCACGGCTTGACGCGCTGCGCTGAGGCGCGGCGCGTCCCCCTTTTGCTGATACCAGGAGTTGCCATGTTGTTGACATCCTCGCGCCCGCTGGGCTCCCTGCTTGCCACGGCCCTGCTGATGGCGCTGGCCGGCTGCAGCCAGGCGCAGTCGCCGCAGGCGCCCTCGGCCACCACTGCCAAGGCGACCAAGACCGTTGATCGGCCGGCCGTGCTCAAGGGCATCGAGAAGCATGGCTTCGAAGTGCTCGGCGAGTTCGATGCACCCGGTGGCCTGCGTGGGTTCGCCGGGGTGGTGGGGGGCCAGCAGCCGGCGGCCGCCTACGTGACCCCCGATGGCAAGCATGTGCTGGTGGGCAGCCTGTTCGACGAGAAAGGCGAGGAAGTGGGCGCGGCGGCAATGGAGAAGCTCGCGGCCAAGCCGATGTCCGACCGGATGTGGAGCAAGCTCGACGCCAGCGCGTGGGTGCGCGACGGTCGCGCCGATGCGCCGCGCGTGGTGTACACCTTCAGCGACGCCAACTGCCCGTACTGCCATCGGTTCTGGGAAGCAGCGCGGCCGTGGGTGGACAGTGGCAAGGTGCAGCTGCGCCACATCATGGTCGGCGTGATCCGCGAGGACAGCCCGGCCAAGGCCGCGGCGATCCTGACATCCTCCAATCCCAGCGCGGCATTGCTGGAGAACGAGCATGCGTTCGACAAGGGCGGCATCAAGCCGGTGGCGAAGCTGTCCACCGAGGTGGCCAACAAGCTCAACGCCAACCAGGAGCTGATGATCGAGATGGGCTTCCAGGGCACCCCGGGCATCCTGTTCAAGGATGACAAGGGCCTGCTCGACCGCCGCTCGGGCATGCCGCAGGGCAAGGACATGGATCTGGTGATGGGGCCGCGCTGATGCCACGGGCGGGATGAAAGGCCACGCGCCGGTGCAACGCCGGCGTGCGGTAGGTCACATTTACGGCCCGTGGCGGTTGATTTCGATCAAGGCCGAAAACGACACGCGCACTACGCTGTGTGCATGCAGACAACGTCCGCCACCACGCGTATTCACCGCGATGCAACCGTTCCGCGGTCATTGGAGCGACGGCCAGGCTTCACGGGTTGCTCACCCTGCCATTGTTACTCAAAGCGCTGGCATGCGGGCGACAACCGTCATGCCAGCCGGGATGAGGAGGGAATCCCACGCGGGCCACTACCACGCCGGCAACGTGACGGTTCAACCGTCTGCGTGATGCGCGTGCGACGCCTGCCATGCAGTACCGGGTTGTCGTTCGGACTCCTGCGCGCGTGCGTATCGGAAACCGGCGGCAAGGCTGTTCGCGGTTCATGGAGAACGTGATGCGCCTGGCTGTAGTGACCCTTGCCTGTGCGACGGCGCTGTCGTCCACACCGGCCCATGCACAGGATTCGGCTGACGCGCTTCGGCAGGAGATCCAGTCGCTGCGGCACACGCTGGCGGCGATGGAGAAACGCCTGGACGCGCTGGAATCGAACAAGCCGCCGCCAGCGGTGTCCAGTGCCGCCGCTGCCCCGCTGCCTCCGGCGACGTCGATCGCCGCACCCGCTGCACCTCCGATACCCGTCAACACGCTCGCCCAGGCTGGCGCCTCACAGGTGCCCGGTGTCGGCCAGGCCATCCTGCCACCACGTGATTCTGTGTCCGATCCGTCCTCGGCGGCCTCGCGCCCGGACAGTGCCGCCGGCCCGACCGATCCGGAGCTGAAGGGCTTTTTCGCCATCCCCGGTACCGACACCCTGATCCRCATCGGCGGCTACGCCAAGCTGGATGCGATCGCCGATTCGCGTGCGGCCGGTGATGAGGAACAGTTCGTCACCTCCTCCATCCCGGTCGGCGGTCCACACCGTGACGTATCCAACTTCACCCTGCATGCCAAGCAGACGCGCTTCAGTTTCGAAGCGCGGCGCCCGACCACGCACGGCAACCTGCGCTTCTACCTGGAGAACGATTTCTTCGGCAGCAGCGACAGCTACCAGTTCCGTCTGCGACACGCGTATGGGCAGCTCGGCAACACCTACGCAGGTTATGGCTATGCGACCTTCATGGACGCCGACAGCCTGCCCGACACGCTGGATTTCGCCGGTCCCGGTGGCGCCGGCTACCTGCTGGTGGCCGGTATCCACCACAGCTTCCCGCTGGGCAAGGGCAACACGTTGACCGTCGCCGCCGAAGATCCGGACACGCAGCTCAGCGCGCCGGGCGAGGGCATCGGTGCGGTCAACCAGGCGCCGGATGTGACCGTTACCGCGCGCATGGAGCGCAGCTGGGGCCACCTGCAGCTGGGTGCGGTGGCGCGCAGCCTGGGCTACGACGGCGATGCCAGTGATGATCGCCGCATTGGCGGCGGGCTGCAGGTGAGCGGCTCGGCCGCGGTGGGCGAACAGGACCTGCTGCTGTTTGGCGCATTGGGCGGCACGGGCCTGGCCCGTTACACCGCCGACCTGACCGGCTCGGGCATGGATGCGGTGGTGCGCGCCGATGGACGCCTTGCGCTGCTCTCGCTACAGGGCGGTTTCGTCGGCTACACGCACTACTGGTCGCCGATGTGGCGGTCCAACCTGGTCTACGGGCAGCTCAACAGCAAACGCAACGACGCGCTGGCTGCCGATGCGTTCCGCCGCAGCCGTTACGGCCTGTTCAACCTGATCTGGAGCCCGGCACCGTCGTGGACGATGGGCATGGAGCTGTTGTACGGGCAGCTGGAGCAGCAGGGCGGACAACGCGGCGACACGGTGCGGCTGCAAGGCAGCCTGCAATACAACTTCATCAAGTAGACCCCAGCGCCCGGCGCGATCGGGCCCCTGCCAGGCAAAGGAGAAAGCGTCATGGCAAAAGCGAAGAAAATCGGGGTGGTCGGTGCCACCTTCCTGGTGGCCGGCAACATGATGGGTTCGGGGGTGTTCCTGCTGCCGTCCAGCCTGGCCAAGATCGGTACCGCCTYGATCTGGGGCTGGCTGATCACCACCGCCGGCGCACTGCTGCTGGCCTTCGTGTTCGCCAAGCTTGGCAAGCTGGCGCCCAAGGCCGGCGGTCCCTACGCCTACGCGCGCGATTGGTTCGGCCCTTACATGGGCTTCCAGACCAACACCATTTACTGGTTCGCCAACTGGATCGGCAGACCAACACCATTTACTGGTTCGCCAACTGGATCGGC
>NZ_JBFULC010000093.1:0-9594 GCF_056400525.1 Stenotrophomonas sp. P5_A9 | reverse complement strand
AAATAAAGGAGGAGGCCGCCAGGCCGGGGGACATTTGCGCCAGGGGCCTACCGGCTGCGACGGGGCCCTTCCGCTCGCGACAACCCCGAGCGGAGAGAGCACCAGATTCAACACCGCCCCCCGGACTACTCCGGGCACACGGGTGCCGCCGTGCTGGGGGAAGAAGCAAAAAAAAACCGCTGCAGGGCAGCGGCTTTTTCAGGATCCGGCAGTTCTGGCCTCAGAGGTCGACGCGGCGGGCCTGCATGAACTTGGCACTCCAGTAGCCGGTCATCAGGCTGTCCACGCGGACGTCCTTGCCGGTGCTGGGGGCGTGCAGGAAGCGACCTTCGCCGACGTAGATGCCGACATGGTCGACCCGGCCCTTGCGGCCGAAGAACACCAGGTCGCCGGCAGCCAGTGCGTTGCGGTCGTTGATCAGCTCGGCTTCCCCGTCGTGCGCCATCTCGCGCGAGACGCGCGGCAGCTCGATGCCCAGGGCGGTGCGGAACACGTAGCCGACCAGGCCGCTGCAGTCGAAGCCGCTGTCCGGCGAGGTGCCGCCCCAGCGATACGGGGTGCCCAGCAGGGTCATCGCGCGGCGCAGCAGCGACTGCACCTTGCCGTTGTCGGCCGCGCCGCCGACCACGGCGCCGTTGGCACCGCTGCTGGCGTCGTAATTGGCGAGCAGGCGGCTGAGGTCGCCGGCGAACATCGCCGAGCGGTCCATCAGGGGAATGGTGTCGTTGGCCGCCAAGTGTGGAAGCAGGGCGGCGAGGGTGGCACTGGCAGCGGCGTCGGCCTTGCTGCGGGCGGGGGCATCAGCCTTGGGCTTTGCCATCGCGGAAGATTCGGGCGTGCTGGCGCCAGCCGGAGCGGCGTCTACAGCGGTGGCCGGTGCGGTCTGTGCCCAGGCCGGGAGGCTGGCAAGGCAGAGCGCAATGGCAAGGAAAACGGGGCGGATGCTGCGCCGGGAAGCGGCGGTGTGGCCTTGGGTGATCAGGTCGGCTGTCGTCACGCGGCGGTCACTGAATAAAAACGATGGGTGATGATGCCGTGTAAGCGCAGTGATTAGGTACAAATTTCGTTAAAGTTTCGTTTACAAACGTGTGATCTGCATCACAAATTTGACCCTTACCCCTGTTCAGCTTAGTGCAGGACGCGTTTCGCGCCGGTGTAGTGGTCTTTCCAGTACGGCCCGCCGAGGGAGTCCAGTCGGACCGTTCCGCCGGTGCTGGGGGCGTGCACGAAGCGACCTTCGCCGACGTAAATGCCGACATGGGACACGCTGCCGCGGCTGCCGAAGAAGACCAGATCGCCCGGCGCCAGCCGCTGGGGATCGATCTTCGGACCCTGCACCGCGGCCAGGTCGCGCGAGGTGCGGGGCAGCTTCAGGTCGAGCATCTCGCGGTAGACATAGGCCACCAGCCCGCTGCAGTCGAAGCCGGATTCGGGGGTGTTGCCGCCGTAACGGTAGGGTGTGCCGACCAGTCCGATCGCGCGCATCAGCACCGCGTTGGCCGCCTGCGGGTCGTTGGGGACCACGGTGGGCCAGACCTGGGTGGAGGCGGGCGGGGCGCTCGGGCGGGTGGTCTTGCCGCCGCCACAGGCACTCAACAGCACGACGGCGGCCAGCGCGGCGAGGCGGGGGGCGAAGCGGAGGACGGGCAAAACTGGCGTCAGCTGCATGATGTACCGGATAATGCGCGGCCTCAGAAGGCCGTCATGATGGCGGCGTATCCGGCGGGGAACAACCCGCCCCACCCGTCTGCCATCGGCAGCGACCAGCCAGAGTTGCGCATGAAGATCGAAAAAGACAGCGTCGTCCGTTTCCACTACACCGTTGCCGAGCAGGGCCAGGAGCCGATCGAAAGCTCCAAGGACCGTGATCCGCTGGCGATCCTGATCGGCCACGGCAACATCATCCCGGGCCTGGAAGCGGCCATGATGGACAAGGAAGCCGGCGCCACCTTCGAGGTGGACGTCAAGGCCACCGACGCCTATGGCGAGCGCCGCGAAGGCCTGACCCAGCGCGTGCCGAAGAAGCATTTCGGCACCACCAAGCTGATTCCGGGCCAGCAGGTCGTGCTGCAGACCAACTTCGGCCCGCGCGCGGTCACCGTGGAGAAGGTCGGCATGAGCGTGGTCGACGTCGACCTGAACCACCCGATGGCCGGCAAGGACCTGTATTTCTCGGTCGAGATCGTCGACGTGCGCGCCGCCGCGGCCGAAGAACTCGAGCACGGCCACGTGCATGGCGATGGCGGCCACCAGCACTAAGCAGTAACCACTGCGACCGGCATTGATGGCCGGTATCGAAGGTGATGCAACGGCCCGCTTCGGCGGGCCGTTGCGTATCTGCGACAGGGCGACCCGCGCGCGTGGCGCGACGGCATAATGACTGCCCAGATCCACGGATTGCCTGTGAACGCCGCTTCCCTTCCCCTGCAGCCGGTCGCCGTCGGCGAGCGCATCGCGGTGCTGGACATCCTGCGCGGGTTCGCCCTGCTGGGCATCCTGCTGATGAACATGGAGGCCTTCAGCGGACCGCTGGATCTGGCCTTCACCGGCATCGATCCGCAGTGGCACGGGTTGGATTACGGGGTCGACGCGGCCATTTACGTGCTGGTGCAGGGCAAATTCTTCACGTTGTTCTCGCTGTTGTTCGGCGCCGGCTTTGCGATCATGGCCCAGCGCGCCGATGCGGCCGGGCGCGCGTTCGCCCCGTTTTACCTGCGGCGCACTGCGGGCCTGCTGCTGATAGGCCTGTGCCATGCGCTGCTGGTCTGGTCCGGCGACATCCTGGTGATCTACGCGCTGGTCGCCGTGGCACTGCTGGCCTGTCGCGAGGCCCCCACGCGCTGGCTGCCGGCCATGGGCGTGCTGACCTATCTGGGCGCGGCAGCGTTGATGCTGCTGCTCGGCGCGATGATGGGGCAGCAGGCGCAGGTGGACCCGGGCAGTGCGCAGGCGCGTGCCGCCATTGACAGCGCGCAGCAGACCATCGAACTGCAACGCCAGGCCTACGGCCACGGCAGCTACGCGCAGGCGGTGCTGCAGCGTCTGCGTGACTTCGGCGCCCAGCTCAGTGCGATCGTGGTGGTCGGGCCGGAAGTGCTGGGCATGTTCCTGATTGGCAGCTGGTTCGCGCGCAGTGGTGCGCTGGCCACGCCCGAGCGCTTCGAACGCCTGTACCGCGCGTTGCGCTGGGGCGCGCTGCCGGTCGGTCTGGTGGTGATGCTGGTGAGCGCGGTCTGGCAGCCTTACCTCGCACCGGGCACGTTCACGCCGGCCAGTGGCGCGGCCTTCGCGATGGGCTCGGTGGCCTCGCTGCTGATGTGTCTGGGCTACCTGGCCTGGATCGTGCGCGCACGTGCCGCGTTGCGCTGGCTGGCCCCCGTCGGTCGGATGGCGTTGACCCAGTACATCCTGCAGTCGCTGCTGTGCACGTGGGTGTTCTACGGCTATGGCCTGGGTGCGTTCGAACAGCTGCCGCGTGCGTGGCAGGTGCCGTTCGCGCTGGGGGTGTTCGCCCTGCAGGTGATGCTCAGCCATCTGTGGCTGCGACAGTTCCGCTTCGGTCCGCTGGAATGGGGGTGGCGGGCGATGACCTATCTGCAGTGGCCACCGCTGCGCCGGGCGACGACTGCGCAGCGCTGAGCGCAGCAGTCGATGACCTGCCAATGCTCGACCGCGTGCCTGCACATCCTCACGTCTGGCTCGCGGCCGGACATGGCATCCTCGTCATCCGCATGCGCGTTGGCATGGGACAACGGCGGCCTGATGGGATCCGCCGCGCCGCGCCGACGCGGGATCCTGCCCCTTACCAAGTTGAGCGATTCCAATGAGCAAGCACTACGACTATGACCTGATCGTGCTGGGCGGTGGCTCTGGCGGACTGGCCGCCGCGTTCCGCGCCGCGCAGCACGGCCAGCGCGTGGCGATGCTGGAGCCGGGCGAGCTGGGGGGCACCTGCGTCAACGTTGGCTGCGTGCCGAAGAAGGCGATGTGGCTGGCCGCCGACCTGGCGGGAAGGATCGGCATGGCCGCATCGATGGGCTTCGACGTCCCGGTACGGCCGGCGCTGGACTGGAAGGAACTGGTGGTGCATCGCCAGGCCTACATCGCCAACATCCACGCCAGTTACCTCAAGCGCCTGAACGAAAACAACGTGGTGCGGGTACCGCGTCGCGGCCACCTGGTCGATGCGCACACGGTGGAATGCAGCGACGGGGTGCGCATCAGTGCCGCGCACGTGCTGATCGCCACCGGCGCACATCCGCAGCGTCCGGATATTCCCGGCGCGGAGTTGGGTGCGGTCTCCGATGATTTCTTCAACCTGTGCAGCGCGCCCGAGCGCGTGGCGATCGTCGGGGGTGGCTACATCGCCGTCGAGCTGGCCGGGCTGCTGCAGGCACTGGGCAGCAAGGTCACGCTGCTGGTGCGCGGGTCGCGGTTGCTGGAGCGCTTCGACGCCGAGTTGACCGCGCAGCTGGCCGAGAACCTGCGCCACCAGGGCGTACAGGTGCACTTCGATTACCGCCTGCGTGAGCTGCGCCGCGACGGCGATGCGGTTGCTGCCTATGGCCACGACGGCCCGCACGAAGCGGTGTTCGATCAGCTGTTTTTCGCCACCGGCCGACGCGGCAACAGTGCCGGGTTGGGGCTGGAAGCACTGGGCATCGTGATCGGCGACAAGGGTGAGGTGGAGGTCGACGAGTGGCAGACCACGGCGGTGCCCAGCGTGCATGCGGTGGGCGACATCGCCGGCAAGGTCGGCCTGACGCCTGTGGCGATCGCCGCTGCGCGCAAATTGATGGACCGCCTGTTCGGTGGCCAGCCGCAGGCGAAAATGGACTATGAGAATGTTGCCAGCGTGGTGTTCTCGCACCCGGCGCTGGGTGCGGTGGGTCTGAGCGAGGAAGAGGCGCACGAGAAGCACGGGGATGTCCGCGTGTACCGCAGCAACTTCCGCCCGATGCTGCAGGCGCTGTCCGATGGCACCCAGCGCAGCCTGTTCAAGCTGGTCTGCGTGGGCGAGGACGAACGCGTGGTCGGCGTGCACCTGCTGGGCGAGTCGGCCGACGAGATCCTGCAGGGTTTCGCGCTGGCGGTGAAGATGGGCGTGACCAAAGCGCAGTTCGACGACACCGTGGCGATCCATCCGACCTCCGCCGAAGAGGTCGTATTGATGCGCTGAACGCGCATCAGCGGGCGGCAATCACCAACAATCCAGGTAGTGCCACGCCATGCGTGGCAATCGCACCAATGATCCGGTGGTACGTTCGGCAACGCCCCACCTTCGTGCGCGCGGACACCCCCTGCCAAGCGCAGCCGGGCATGGCCCGGCTCTACCGCGGCGGGCGGCGGGCCCGCTGCGGCAGGCGCGCCGGGTGGACCGGCCCGCTGCCGCAGGCGTGCGACAATCCAAGCCCCCCCTTGTCCTCCAGCCGCGCCGCGCGGCCGCTGTCCCGATGCCGCCCACTGTTTCCTCGCTCCCGACATCCTCCAGCCGCATCGCCGCCGGTGGCATCGCGCTGGCCGCCGTCGGTGCCGTTGCTGCATCCGGCAAGGCGGTGATCGTGAAGCTGGCCTACCGGCATGGCGTGGATGCAACCACGCTGCTGGCGCTGCGCATGCTGATGGCGTTCCCGTTGTTCGCGCTGTTGGCGGTGTGGTCGGCGCGCCGTGCCACCGCACTGTCATGGCCCGATCGTGGCCGCGTGCTGTGGCTGGGCTTCACCGGCTATTACCTGTCCAGCCTGCTGGACTTCCAGGGCCTGCAATACATCAGCGTGACTTTGGAACGGCTGATCCTGTACCTGAATCCCACCCTGGTCCTGCTGATCAGCCTGGTCCTGCTGAAAAAACGCCCCGGCCGCTGGCAGCTGATCGCCCTTGGGCTGAGCTACCTCGGCGTGCTGCTGGCGTTCGGCCACGACCTGCAGTTGGAAGGCGGACGCATCCTGCTGGGCAGTGCGCTGGTGTTTGCCAGTGCGCTGAGCTACGCGCTGTATCTGTTCGGCAGTGGCCAGGTGGTGGCACGGATCGGTGCGATCCGCCTCACCGCGTATGCCAGCTGCGTGGCCTGCGTGCTGTGCGTGCTGCATTTCGCGCTGCTGCACCCGCTGGTGGCGCTGGGTCAGGCGCCGGTGCCGGTGTACTGGCTGTCGCTGATCAACGCCACGCTGTGCACGGTGCTGCCGGTGATGGCGATCATGTTGGCGGTGAAGCGGATCGGCTCGTCGCTGGCCGCGCAGGTGGGTATGCTCGGGCCGGTATCCACCATTGTGATGAGTCTATGGCTGCTCGACGAACCCATGGGCCCCTGGCAGATCCTGGGGACGGCGCTGGTGCTGGTCGGCGTGCTGCTGGTCAGCCGCGCCCGCGCATGACGCCGGCCGCGGCGGCCCCCGAAGACGCGGCCGCGCAGGCGCGCGAACGCATCCTCGCGGTGATACGGGCGATTCCGCGTGGCCAGGTGATGGGCTATGGCCAGGTCGCTGCCAAGGCCGGCTTGCCGGGCCGGGCGCGGCTGACCGCGCGCGTGCTCGGCATGAACGAAGACCCGGACCTGCCCTGGCACCGCGTGCTGCGCTCGGACGGACGTATCGCCATGCCGGAAGGCTCGCACGGCTGGAGAGAGCAGAGCCAGCGGCTGCGTGCCGAAGGCGTGGCGATCGAGCGCGGGCGGGTCAAACACATGCCGCGCAGCGGCGGCGATGATCTGGATGCGGCGCTGTGGGGGCCCGGCTGAGGCTGGAAACGCGGCACCCTCGCGGTTGAATGCGTCGCGCCGGGGCGGTCCCGGGGCAGGGTGCTGCGGCTATGATGGGCGCAGTTCCAAAGGATGCCCTCATGTTTCCGCGACTGCCCACTGTCACCAAGGCACTGTTGATCGCCAACATCGTGCTGTTCCTGCTGCAGCAGCCTTTCCTGCTCGGCAACGGCACCTTCGAGCCGTTCATGCTGCAACCGCTGCGCGGCGGTTTCGATCCGTTCTCACCGGGCGGCAACTTCCAGCCGTGGCAGCTGCTCACCTACGGTTTCCTGCACGGCAGTTTCGGCCATCTGTTCTTCAACATGCTTGCACTGTTCATGTTCGGTGCGGCGCTGGAGCAGACCTGGGGCGAGAGGCGCTTCCTGACCTATTACCTGGTGTGCGTGGCCGGTGCAGGCGTGTGCCAGTTGCTGGTCGGGGCAATGATGGCTGACCCGGTCACCGTGCTCGGCGCGTCCGGTGGCGTGTTCGGGCTGCTGCTGGCCTACGGCATGCTGTTCCCGAACCAGCGCGTGATGCTGCTGTTCCCGCCGATCCCGATGAAGGCGCGCACCTTCGTGATTGTGTTCGGCGTGATGGAACTGGTGCTCGGTGCCACCGGTTGGCAGCCGGGCGTGGCCCACTTCGCGCACCTGGGGGGCATGTTGTTCGGTTGGCTGCTGATCCGCTACTGGCGCGGACAACCGCCGTTCAACAAGCGCCCACCCAGTGGACCGCGTAAAAAGAACCACCTGCGCAGCGTCCGCTGACGCCGCAGCGGACTCCAACGAAGGGCACCGAGGGTGCCCTTCGTCGTATCCAGACCGTTCAATCGACTGAAGCAAGGATGTTTCCATCGTGAAAATACTGATCCTGGGGGGCTACGGCGTGTTCGGCGGCCGGCTGGCGCGGCTGCTGTCGGACCTGCCCGGTCTGGAGCTGCTGATCTGCGGGCGCAACCTGGAGGCAGCGACCGCGTTCTGCGCCGATTACGTGGGCGCGCCGCAGGTGCGGCCGCTCAAGGTCGACCGGCAACGCATCGAGCCGGTGCTGCAGGCCGAACGACCGGACCTGCTGGTGGACGCCTCCGGTCCATTCCAGGATTACGGCGCGCATCCCTACCGCGTGATCGAAGCCTGCATCGCCGCACGCATTTCCTATCTGGATTTCGCCGATGCGGCCGATTTCGTGTTCGGCGTGGCGCAGTTCGATGCGGCGGCCAGGGCGGCCGGCGTGTATGTGTTGTCCGGGGTCAGCAGCTTCCCGGTGCTGACCGCCGCGGTGCTGCGCGAGATGGCCAGGCACATGGACATCGTCAGCGTGGACGGTGGCATCGCGCCGTCGCCGTATGCCGGTATCGGGCTCAACGTAATGCGCGCGGTGGTCGGCTACGCCGGTGCGCCGGTGAAACTGCAGCGCAACGGTCGGCCGGGCCATGGCATCGGGTTGGCCGAAAGCCGGCGCTTCACCGTCGCGGTGCCGGGCAGGCTGCCGTTGCGCAATCTGCATTTCTCGCTGGTCGATGTGCCGGACCTGCAGGTGCTGCCACCCGAACACCCGACGATGACCGATATCTGGATGGGCGCCGGCCCGGTGCCGGAGGTGCTGCACCGGGTACTCAACCTGCTGGCCAAGGCACGGGCGCGGCTGCACCTGCCCTCGCTGGTGCCGCTGTCGCGGGTGTTCTACAGCGTGCTCAACCTGATGAAGTTCGGTGAGCATCGCGGCGGGATGTACGTCCGCGCACGCGGGATCGCCAACGGTGTCGAGGTTGAACAGAGCTGGCACCTGCTGGCCGAGGGCGACGATGGCCCCTACATCCCGTCGATGGCGATCGAGGCGGTGGTGCGCAAGCTGCTGGTTGGGGAGCGGCCGGCCGACGGTGCGCGCCCGGCCACGCACGCGTTGGCGTTGTCCGATTACCAGCGTTTGTTCAAAGGGCGTTCGATCCATACCGGGTTCCGGAGCGAGACGCCCGGTGCCAGCCTGTATCGGCAGCTGCTTGGCAGCGCCTTCGACGCTCTGCCGCCACAGGTGCAGGCGCTGCATGACAGCAGCGAGGGCAGGCGCTGGCAAGGCGTGGGCGAGGTGCGTCGCGGCAAGGGGCTGTTGGCGCGGATCGTCGGTGCCGTGTTCGGCTTCCCGCCGGCCGCGGCGGCGGTGCCGGTCAGCGTGGCATTCGCCCCCGAGCGGGGTGGCGAGCGCTGGACCCGCGATTTCGCCGGGCGCAGGTTTTCGTCGTTGCAGTGGCGCGGGCAGGGCAGGAACGAGCAGCTGCTGGTCGAACGCTTCGGCATCGTGGAGGTTGCGCTCGCGCTGGTGGTGGAAGACGATCGCCTGTACTTGGTGACACGCCGCTGGTCATGCCTGGGTGTCCCGTTGCCGAAGGCGCTGCTGCCGTGCGGGCACACGTTTGAGACCGAGCGCGCGGGTCACTTCGTGTTCGACGTGGAGATTGCCGCACCGATGATCGGCCTGATCGCTGCGTATCGGGGCACGCTGCAGCCTGTCAGCGCGGTGAGCACAGGCTGAAAAAGTGCGTCTCTTCGATGGAAGGGGAGCGTGTTGTTTCAAGGGCCGTCGCAGATCGCGCACGGCCATACGCGCGTGGCTATGCAGTCAAGGGCCGTTTGGATCTGGTGGTGTCTGTCTCCGCTTGGGGCTGTCGCGAGCGTGAGGGCCCCGTAGCGGCCGGTAGGCCCCTGGCGTAGTGTCCCCCGGCCTGGCGGCCTCCTCCTTTATTTTGCCCAGGAACCTACCGGCCGCTACGGGGTTCGGCTCGCGGTGAGCAGGTGGAAGCCAGGCGTTTCTTACGCTGGTCGGTGGGTCGGGCGCTGGGTCCCCATGCCCTTGGA
>NZ_JBFULC010000092.1:0-9976 GCF_056400525.1 Stenotrophomonas sp. P5_A9 | reverse complement strand
GGTAAATGGGATCTTGAAAGGCGAATTCCTGCTGCATCGCCCTCGGGACCTGGCGCAGGCACGGCAGATGGTGGCCGAGTCGGTGGCGATCTATAACGCCGAGCGACCGCACCTGTCCCTTAAAATGCAGACGCCCGATGCAGTCCATCGGGCGTCCTTGGCCGCCTGACGGCGGCTGAATCATCCGCCACAGGTGTCAACCTATGGCAGGACGGGTCACCGGCGTTCGCGTGGGACGCAACCCGGTAGTGCCGAGCCGCGCTCGGCAACGGTCCAACGCGCGAGGATCTCCATCGCGCACGTCGCTGCCATGACCTCGCGCCGCCCGTCGCGCCGAACACGTCACGGCGTTTTCCCAACCTGCAACGCCGCGCACGGTCTGTGCCTGGCAACCGCGTTTCACTCGACGTACCGCGCCAACGGCGCCTGTTCGAGGGCAGCAACGATGACGCTTCCCACCTTTGCCGGACTCCTGCTGGCCGCCTCTGTCGGTACCGTGCTGGCAGCAGACGCACCGCCGCAGGCCGCACTGCCGTCGGTGCAGGCGCAGAACGCCACCACGGTGGTTCGCCATGACATGGCGCCGGGCACGTTCGTGCCTGCCATCCCGCTCGCAGACGTGCCCGTCCATCCTTACGCGCAGACCGTGCTGCGTACCGACCTTGCCGACGGTGACGTCCAGCCCGCCCAGGCCTTGCCAACCGACTGATTCAGCCGCCGCTGCCGCCAGTCACTGCACATCGCGTGGATCGGTCCGGTGGAACACTATCGACATGGATACCCCGTCACCGTCGTCGCGCACGCGCTTGCTTGGGTCGCGGCAGCAATGGTTCGAGCGCTTCGCCCTGTGGGGCGGTGCGGTCGCCGTCGCGCTGGCGGCCATCGTGTTCGCCAAGGCCAGCGACGCGGCCTTCGCGCTGTTCCGGCGCATCTACGACGCATCGCCCTTGTGGCCCCTGCTGCTCACCCCGGCCGTATTCGGCCTGCTGGCCTGGGTCACCCAGGGCGCCCTCAAATCCACCCGCGGCAGCGGCATCCCGCAGGTGATCGCCGCACTGGACGTGCCCGACGCCGGGTTCCGCCAGCGCAACCTGTCGCTGCCGGTATCCGCAGGCAAGCTGGGGTTGACGGTGCTGGCACTGCTGGGCGGTGCATCGGTGGGGCGCGAAGGGCCGACCGTCCATGTCGGTGCAAGCCTCATGTTCGTGATCGGGCGYGCGCTCGGGTTCCGCGACCCGCGCCACGCCGGCCACTTCCTGCTGGCCGGTGGCGCGGCTGGCATCGCGGCGGCGTTCAACACGCCGCTGGCGGGCGTGGTGTTTGCGATCGAAGAACTGTCCGGGCGGCTCGAGCATCGCTTCTCCGGCGCACTGTTGACGGCGGTGATCGTCGGTGGCGTGGTGTCGCTGGGGCTGCTGGGCAATTACACCTATTTCGGCCGGGTGGATGTGACGCTGCCGCTGGGCATGGGGTGGCTGGCGGTGCTGCTGTGCGGTGTCGTCGGCGGGCTGGCCGGCGGGGTGTTCAGCTGGCTGGTATTGGCTGCCGTGGACGGGCGACCCCGCTGGCTGGGACGCGCGCGGGCGTCGCGGCCGGTGCTGTTCGCCGCCGGTTGCGGGTTGCTGCTGGCGGTGCTGGGGCTGGTGTTCGGCGCGGGCGCCTTTGGCACCGGCTACGAGCAGGCGCGTGGTCTTGTGCAGGGGCAGGGCGTGGTGGGGCACGAGTTCGGGCTGATGAAGTTCGCCGCCAACCTGGTGTCCTATATCGCCGGTATCCCGGGCGGCCTGTTCTCGCCGGCGCTGGCGGTCGGCGCGGGGATCGGCCACAACCTCGCCGCGCTGCTGCCCGGCGTGGACCCCTCGGCAGTGGTGCTGCTGGGCATGTGCGCCTACCTGACCGGCATCACCCAGGCGCCGCTGACCTCGGCGGTCATTTCCATGGAGCTGACCGACAACACCGACATGCTGCTGCCCATCCTGGCCACGGTCCTGCTGGCGCGTGCGCTCTCGTCGCTGGTGTGCCGCCAGCCGATCTATCGGGCACTGGCGCAACGGTTGCTGGATGCGACGCCCGCCCCGTCACCGACGGGGACGGCCCAGGGCACATAGGCCGCGGCGCCAATCCAGGCGCAATAGCGCCCTTGCGGCTTTTTCTTTCCCGCCAGCCCTGCAACAATGGACGGCTGAGCGGTATCGCTCGCGAAAGTGGCGGAATTGGTAGACGCCCTGGATTTAGGTTCCAGTGCCGCAAGGCGTGGGGGTTCGAGTCCCCCCTTTCGCACCAGTCATCCCGGCCCCTGGCCGGCAGGTTGATGGTCGGCACGTCCCGGATCCGGGGAGACGGCCGCATGCTGCCCGGGCAGGCCTTCACGGCCGCTCCGGCCCTGCGCTGGCGGCGCTGGCCGATATCGGCGAAACTACAGGGCTGCGGCGGGCATGCGCGTCAACGACCCCGCGTTCAAAACCCGTTCCATCCATCACATCGTGCCGGGGGCGTTGCCGCCGGTGGCAGGAGTCAACATGCAAGCTTCGATCGAATCCACTGGCAATCTGGAACGCCGCCTGACCTTCTCGCTGCCGGAAGACCGCCTGCAGACCCACATCAGTGGCCGTCTGGGCGAAATCGCCCGCACCGCGCGCATCAAGGGCTTCCGTCCGGGCAAGATCCCGGCCAAGGTGATCGAACAGCGTTTCGGCCAGCAGGTCCGCAGCGAAGCCGTCGACGGCCTGCTGCGCGAGACCTTCGATGCCGCCCTGCGCGAGCATGAGCTGCGCATTGCCGGCACCCCGCGCATCGACAAGGGCGAGGAAGGCGAGTTCTCCTTCGTGGCCACCGTCGAGCTGATTCCGGACTTTGGCGATGTCGACGTCAGCAAGCTGACCGTGGTCCGCCACACCGCCGACATCAACGATGCCGACATCGACCAGATGATCACCAACCTGCGCGAACAGCGTCGCAGCTGGAGCCCGGTCACCCGTGGGGCGCAGGACGGCGACCTGGTTGCGCTGGAAACCTTCTCCCAGGCCGGCGATGAGCGCCTGCCGGCCGAAGGCAGCGAAAAGGGCAGCGTGATCGTGGGTCAGGGCATGATGTTCGAGCAGATCGAACAGGGCCTGATCGGCCTGGCCAAGGGCGAAGAAAAGACCCTGGACGTCGAATTCCCGGCCGATTGGCGCGTTCCGGCGCTGGCCGGCAAGCAGGTCAAGGTCACCGTCAAGGCGGTGGACGTGTCCGCGCCGGTGCTGCCGGACGTGGATGCCGAGTTCATCAAGAGCTTCGGCGTGAAGGGTGGCGACGAGGAGCAGTTCCGCAAGGACATCCGCGCCAACCTGGAGCGCGAACTGAAGGGCGCGCTGATGAACCGCCTGCGCCGTGAAGTGGGCGAGCAGCTGATCGCCGCCTACGCCTCGGTCGAAATGCCGCCGCGCCTGGTCGAGAACGAAGCCCGTGCGATGCTGGCCCAGCAGGTCGAGCAGATCCGTCGCAGCGGCCGCAACCCGGGCGACGTCCCGGCCGACGCCCATGAAGGCTTCAAGGACGCCGCTGCCAAGCGCGTGCTGGTCGGCCTGCTGGTCGGCGAAGTGGCCCGCAAGAACGACCTGCGCCTGGACCCCAAGCGCCTGAATGAAACCATGCGCCTGATTGCCTCCACCTATGAAGAGCCGGAGCAGGTCATTGAGATGTACCGTAATGACCCCCAGCTGATGAGTGGGCTGCAGAATCGTGTGATGGAAGAGCAGGTGATCGACTGGATCGCCGAGCGCGCCCAGCACACCGAAGAACAGCTGTCGTTCCAGGACGCGATCCGCCAGTAAGCGGCCTGCGTTTTACGCCCCGCGCCCCGGCGCGGGGTCGTTCCCCCCAAAATAGGTGCCTCACTAATGGACAACCGAACCACAGCCCTGAACATGGTTCCGATGGTGGTCGAACAGACCAGCCGCGGCGAGCGCGCCTATGACATCTATTCGCGCCTGTTGAAGGAGCGTCTGATCTTCCTGGTGGGCCCGATCGACGATCACATGGCCAACGTGGTGGTGGCGCAGCTGCTGTTCCTGGAAGCGGACAACCCGGAAAAGGACATCAGCATCTACATCAACTCGCCCGGTGGCGTGGTCACCGCCGGCATGGCGATCTACGACACCATGCAGTACATCAAGCCGGACGTGAGCACCATCTGCGTCGGCCAGGCCGCCTCGATGGGCGCGCTGCTGCTGGCATCCGGCGCGGCGGGCAAGCGGTATGCGCTGCCCAACTCGCGGGTGATGATCCACCAGCCGCTGGGCGGCTTCCAGGGCCAGGCCTCGGACATCGACATCCATGCCCGTGAAATCCTGACCCTGCGTTCGCGCCTGAACGAGGTGCTGRCCAAGCACACCGGCCAGTCGCTGGAGACCATCGCGCGCGATACCGAGCGCGACAACTTCAAGAGCGCGGCCGATGCGGTGGCCTACGGTCTGGTCGACCAGGTGCTCGAGCGCCGTCCGGAAGAGTCGATCACCCCGGCGTGATGATGCAGCCAGGCCGGCAAACCGGCTTGTTTCCGCAGGGTCGGGTAGGACTGGTGTCCTCCTGACCCTGTGCTATTCTCGAATCGAACCCCCGTTCAGCGGGTGGGGTAACTGGGTAAGCGAAGCATGAGCGAAGACCGCCAAGGTCGTTCCACGGACACCGGCAAGATCCTCTACTGTTCTTTCTGCGGGAAGAGCCAGCATGAGGTGCGCAAGCTGATTGCGGGCCCGAGCGTGTTCATCTGCGATGAGTGCGTGGAGCTGTGCAACGACATCATCCGTGAAGAACTCGAGGAAAAGGCGCAGTCGGCGCGCAGTTCGCTGCCCAAGCCGCGCGAGATCCTCGAGGTCCTCGATCAGTACGTGATTGGCCAGAACCGGGCCAAGCGCACGCTGGCCGTGGCTGTGTACAACCACTACAAGCGCATCGAGAGCCGCCAGAAGAACGACGAGGTCGAACTGGCGAAGTCGAACATCCTGCTGGTCGGTCCGACCGGTTCGGGCAAGACGCTGCTGGCCGAAACCCTGGCCCGCCTGCTCAACGTGCCGTTCACCATGGCCGACGCCACCACGCTGACCGAAGCCGGTTACGTGGGCGAGGACGTGGAAAACATCATCCAGAAGCTGCTGCAGAAGTGCGACTACGACGTCGAGAAGGCACAGCAGGGCATCGTCTACATCGATGAAATCGACAAGATCTCGCGCAAGAGCGAGAACCCGTCGATCACCCGCGACGTGTCCGGCGAAGGCGTGCAGCAGGCGCTTCTGAAGCTGATCGAAGGTACCGTGGCCAGCGTGCCGCCGCAGGGCGGGCGCAAGCATCCGCAGCAGGAATTCCTGCAGGTGGACACCAAGAACATCCTGTTCATCTGCGGCGGTGCGTTCGCCGGGCTGGACAAGGTGATCCAGGCGCGCTCCAACGACGCTGGCGGCATCGGCTTCGGCGCCAAGGTGAAGAGCTCCGAGCGCAAGCAGGAAGTGGGCAAGATCCTGGCCGAAGTCGAGCCGGAAGATCTGATCAAGTTCGGCCTGATCCCGGAATTCGTCGGCCGCCTGCCGGTCGTGGCAACCCTGGAAGAGTTGGACGAAGCGGCCCTGGTCAGGATCCTGACCGAGCCGAAGAACGCAATCACCAAGCAGTTCAAGAAGCTGTTCGAGATGGAGCACGTCGAGCTGGAGTTCCGTCCGGACGCCCTGGCCGCGATCGCCCGCAAGGCGCTCAAGCGCAAGACCGGTGCCCGTGGCCTGCGTACCATCGTCGAATCGGTCCTGCTGGACACCATGTACGACCTGCCATCGGCAGAGAACGTCAGCAAGGTGGTGGTGGACGAATCGGTGATCGAACACAAGTCCGAACCGTACCTGATTTACCAGACGCCACCGGCGCCTGAACAGAAGGCGGCTGGTGCTGAATAATCGGTTCAAGTAATTGAATTGATAGAAATTTTTCAGAACTGCTTGCATCTAGAAGCCGATGGCCCCATAACGAGGCCATCGGCTTTTTTTGTATCCGGGCGAGGCGCCCGGAGGCCATCCCCACTGTTCCACTGGAGCCCACATGGCCCGTTCCCCTACTGAGACTCTCGACCTGCCGGTACTGCCGCTGCGTGACGTGGTGGTGTTCCCGCACATGGTCATCCCGCTGTTCGTCGGCCGCGACAAGTCCATGCACGCGCTGGAGCAGGCGATGGCGGCGGACAAGCGCATCCTGCTGCTGGCCCAGAAGTCGGCCGAGACCGATGACCCCACCGCCGCCGACCTCTACCAGGTCGGCACGCTGGCGCAGGTGCTGCAGCTGCTGAAGCTGCCTGATGGCACCATCAAGGTGCTGGTCGAGGGACTGTCGCGGGTCAACGTCACCGAAGTCACCGAGCGCGAGAGCGCGCTGCACGGCATCGCCACGGAAATCGAATCGGACGAATCGCGCGAGCCGCGCGAGATCGAGGCGATCGCCCGTTCGCTGATGTCGCTGTTCGAGCAGTACGTCAAGACCAACCGCAAGCTGCCGCCGGAGCTGCTGCAGACGCTGGCCGGCATCGACGAGCCCGCGCGCCTGGCCGACACCATCGCCGCGCACATCAGCGTGCGCCTGGCCGACAAGCAGCGCCTGCTGGAAACGCTGCAGATCGGCGACCGCCTGGAAATGCTGGTCGGCCTGGTCGACGGCGAGATCGACGTGCAGCAGATGGAAAAACGCATCCGCGGCCGCGTGAAGTCGCAGATGGAAAAGAGCCAGCGCGAGTACTACCTCAACGAGCAGATGAAGGCCATCCAGAAGGAACTGGGCGACCTGGACGATGCACCGGGCGAGCTGGACGAACTGGCGCGCAAGATCGCCGAGGCGGGCATGCCCAAGCCGGTGGAGACCAAGGCCAAGGCCGAGCTCAACAAGCTCAAGCAGATGTCGCCGATGTCGGCCGAAGCTGCCGTCGTGCGCAACTACCTGGACTGGCTGCTGGGCGTGCCGTGGAAGAAGCGCACCAAGGTGCGCAAGGACCTCAAGGTCGCCCAGGACACGCTGGACGCCGATCATTTCGGTCTGGACAAGGTCAAGGACCGCATCCTGGAATACCTGGCGGTGCAGTCGCGCGTGAAGCAGATGAAGGGCCCGATCCTGTGCCTGGTCGGTCCGCCCGGCGTGGGCAAGACCTCGCTCGGCCAGTCGATCGCCAAGGCCACCAACCGCAAGTTCGTGCGCATGAGCCTGGGCGGCGTGCGCGACGAGGCCGAGATCCGTGGCCATCGTCGTACCTATGTCGGCTCGATGCCGGGCCGCATCGTGCAGAACCTCAACAAGGTCGGCAGCAAGAACGCCCTGTTCGTGCTGGATGAGATCGACAAGATGTCGATGGATTTCCGCGGCGATCCCTCCTCGGCGCTGCTGGAAGTGCTCGACCCCGAGCAGAACAACGCGTTCAACGACCACTACCTCGAAGTGGATCTGGACCTGTCCGAAGTGATGTTCGTGGCGACCTCCAACTCGCTCAACATTCCCGGACCGCTGCTGGACCGCATGGAAGTCATCCGCATCCCCGGCTACACCGAGGATGAAAAGCTCAACATCGCCATGCGTTACCTGGTGCCCAAGCAGCTCAAGGCCAATGGCCTCAAGCCGGAGGAGCTGGAGATCGAGGCCGACGCCATCCAGGACATCGTGCGCTACTACACGCGCGAATCCGGCGTGCGCAACCTCGAGCGCGAAGTGGCCAAGATCTGCCGCAAGGTGGTCAAGGACATCGCGCTGGCGGGGCCGGTCGCTGCGGTCAAGCCGGCCAAGGTCGGCAAGAAGGCCGGCGCGAAGAAGAAAGCACTCGTGGTGGTCAACGGCAAGAACCTGGACAAGTACCTGGGCGTGCGCCGCGTCGACTTCGGCCGTGCCGAAGAGCAGAACGAGATCGGCCTGGTCACCGGCCTGGCCTGGACCGAAGTCGGTGGCGACCTGCTGCAGATCGAATCGACCCTGGTGCCGGGCAAGGGCCAGCTGATCCTGACCGGCCAGCTGGGCAACGTGATGAAGGAATCGGCGTCGGCGGCACTGTCGGTGGTGCGTTCGCGTGCCGAGCGGCTGGGCATCGACAACGAGTTCCTGCAGAAGCACGACGTGCATGTGCACGTGCCCGATGGCGCCACGCCCAAGGACGGTCCCAGCGCAGGTATCGCGATGGTGACCTCGCTGGTGTCCACGCTGACCAAGGTGCCGATCCGCGCCGAAGTGGCGATGACCGGCGAGATCACCCTGCGTGGCCGCGTCACCGCCATCGGCGGACTCAAGGAGAAGCTGCTGGCCGCGCTGCGGGGTGGCATCACCACGGTGATCATCCCGGAGGAGAACCGCAAGGATCTGGCCGATATCCCGGCCAACGTGACCCGCGATCTGAAGATCATTCCGGTGAAGTGGATCGAAGAGGTGCTGGAGTTGGCGCTGGAGGCACCGCTGACGCCCAAGAAGGCCAAGAAGGATGGGGCGCGCGTCACAGTGCGCAGCAAGGGCAAGACAGCTTCCACGACGCGCGTCAAGCACTGACGCGCCATCTGGAAATCGCCGAAACCCGCGTCGTTATTGGCTTTTCAGCTTGCGCGGGTAGGGGTGCGCTGGTATAAAAGCACCACTCGCGAGTCAGCACTCACTGACGTCGGCGAATCGAGAACTTCACTGGCGTCCGGCCGCATTGTGGGTCGGATGCTTCACTGTCGAATATGCGGAATCCCCGCCAAAGGAGCTGTACAGAATGAACAAGACCGAATTGATCGATGCCGTTGCCGAAGCCGCCGACCTGACCAAGGCCGAATCCAACCGCGCCGTCGACGCCGTCATCGCGTCCATCACCAAGGCCCTGAAGGGCGGCGATGCAGTGACGCTGGTGGGCTTCGGTACGTTCCAGGTTCGCGCACGTGCTGCCCGCACCGGCCGCAACCCGAAGACCGGCGACACCATCAAGATCGCTGCATCGAACAATCCGTCGTTCAAGGCTGGCAAAGCCCTGAAGGATGCCGTAAACTAAGCGGCTTGCTGGGGTGCTTAGCTCAGCGGTAGAGCGTCTCCTTTACACGGAGAGGGTCGGGGGTTCGAAACCCTCAGCACCCACCACAGCACCGCCAGTAAAAGTTTGAAATGTGGAGCGGTAGTTCAGCTGGTTAGAATGCTGGCCTGTCACGCCGGAGGTCGCGGGTTCGAGTCCCGTCCGCTCCGCCAGTTTCGACGAGGCCCCTGAGCAATCGGGGGCCTTAGTTTTCTCGGCGATCGACGTCGTTGAGAAGAGCAGTAAAAGTTTTAGTGCGGAGCGGTAGTTCAGCTGGTTAGAATGCTGGCCTGTCACGCCGGAGGTCGCGGGTTCGAGTCCCGTCCGCTCCGCCAGTTACGAAAAAATCCTCGAGAAAAGCAGCATTCGGGGTAGGTTTTCTGAATATCTTCGGATAGAATGAGCGCCTGCAAAGTTTCAAGCGCGGAGCGGTAGTTCAGCTGGTTAGAATGCTGGCCTGTCACGCCGGAGGTCGCGGGTTCGAGTCCCGTCCGCTCCGCCAATCTTTGAAAAGCCCCTGGTGAAAGCCAGGGGCTTTTTTTTGGTTTTCTCCCAACGAACGGGAGCGTCCTGTTGCAAAGGGCGGAGTGGGTGGCATACGTCTGCACGTGCGTCCGCGTAGTCCGAGCGACGTCGTGGATCGGGTCGCGGCTCCGTTCGGGACTACTGCGAGCGTGAGGGCCCCGCAGCCGCCGGTAGGCCCCTGGCGCAAATGTCCCCCGGCCTGGCGGCCTCCTCCTTGATTTTGCCCAGGGGCCTACCGGCCGCTACGGGGCTCGGCTTGCGGTGAGCAGGTAGAAGCCAAGCTGTTTTGACGCTGGTCGGTGGGTCGGGCGCTGGGCGCCGATGCCCTTTCCGGCGAATGTCCCCCGGCGTCGGCCTTCGGCCGCCCCCTCCTCCTTTATTTCGCCTCCAAGGGCCCCCTCCTCCTTTATTTCGCCTCCAAGG